>JBCCIS010000014.1 GCA_039028155.1 Pseudomonadota bacterium | reverse complement strand
GGGGTTGCAGGCATTCATCTGATGGCGTATCGCCAGGAAGAAGCCGTCGCCGAAATTATTGAACAATCGGGCGTCTTGCGGGGCCGTGACCCCCATGCCGTTCATCCCACCATTCCCGGCTATATGCAGGATAGAGCAAAGGCCCCTCAATGACCGACACCGTCATCAGCTCAGCGACCAAAGAAGTCGTTATCGGTTTCGACCGCCCGTTCACCGTGATCGGCGAACGCATCAACCCGACCGGCCGCAAGAAACTGGCCGAGGAAATGGCCGCCGGTGACTATAGCCGCGTCGAATCCGACACCATCGCCCAGGTCAACGCCGGCGCGCACATGCTGGACGTCAACGCCGGTGTGCCGCTGGCCGATGAGCCGCAGATGCTGGCCGACAGCATTCAGCTCGTGCAGTCGCTGACCGACGTGCCGCTGTCGATCGACAGCTCCATTGTCGCGGCGCTGGAAAAGGGCTTGTCGGTCTATCAGGGCAAGGCGCTGGTCAACTCGGTGACCGGAGAGGAAGAACGGCTTGAGGTCGTCCTGCCCCTGGTGAAGAAGTACGGCGCCGCCGTCGTCGCCATCTCGAACGACGAGACCGGCATCTCCGAGGACCCGGACGAGCGCTATGCCGTCGCCAAGATGATCGTCGAGCGCGCGGAGGATCACGGCATCCCGCGCAGCGACGTGGTGGTCGACCCGCTGGTTATGCCGATCGGCGCCATCGGCGAGGCCGGGCGCACGTCATTCGCGATCCTGCGCCGCCTGCGCGAGGAGTTGAAGGTCAACACGACATGCGGCGCGTCGAACATCTCCTTCGGTCTGCCGGCACGTCCGCAACTGAACGCCGCGTTCCTGGGCATGGCGATGTCGAACGGCATGACCTCGGCCATCACCAATCCCCTGGAATCGGAGATCATGGACGGCATCATGGCCGCCGACGTCATGATGGGCACCGACAAGAACTGCCGCGCGTGGATCAAGAAACACTCCGGCGCGACACGGGCCGCGGGTGGCGCGGATGTGGCGGAAGCGCGCGCCCGACGCCGGGAGGGCCGCCGCCGTCGTGGCTGACGATCCGCTCGTTGTCTTTACCCCGTCGGGGCGTCGCGGCAATTTTCGCCGCGGCACCAATCTGTTGCAGGCCGCGCGTGAATTGGGCGTCGATCTGGATTCCGTCTGTGGCGGCCGCGGCATCTGCACGCGCTGTCAGGTCACGATCGGCGAAGGCGAATTTGCCAAGCACGGCATCTCCTCTTCCAACGACCATCTGACGCCCTATACCGAGCCGGAGCTTCGCCAACAGAAGTCGGGACAACTGAAGGCCGACCGGCGGCTTTCCTGTCAAGCGCGTATCGGCGGCGATCTGGTGATCGACGTGCCGCCGGAATCCCAGGTTCACAAACAGGTCGTCCGCAAGCGCGCGGAAGCCCGCGCGGTGAAGCTGAACCCGGTGGTGCATCTGCACTATGTCGAGGTAACGCCCCCGGACATGCACGAGCCCGCAGCCCACCTGCGGCGACTGAAGCAGGCGCTGAAGGAGCAGTGGGACCTGGACGCCGAGACCGCCGATATCCCGCTCCTGCAGAAACTGAACAAGACGCTTGAGGAAGGCGAGTACAAGGTCACGGTCTTCCTGCGCGAAGGCAAACGCATCCTGGATGTTCGTCCGGGCTTTTACGACAAGCTCTACGGCATGGCGGTCGATGTCGGCTCGACCACAATCGCTGCGCACCTCTGCGATCTGCAGACCGGCGAGGTCGTCGCGTCCGCCGGACGCATGAACCCGCAGATCCGCTTCGGCGAAGACCTTATGAGCCGGGTCAGTTACGTGATGATGAACCCGGGCGGCGATGAGGAGATGACGGCGGCCGTGCGCGAGTCGCTTAACGAGCTGGCGCTGGAGACTGCCAAGGAAGCCGGCATCAACCCGCTGGACATCATGGAAGTCACGATCGCCGGCAACCCGATCATGCATCATCTGGTGCTGGGCATCGATCCGACGCCGCTGGGCTTTGCGCCCTTCGCGCTGTCGACGGACGAATCGACGGAGCTTTGGGCGAGCGAAATCGACCTGCATCTGAACCCGGGCACCCGGGTCTATGTGCTGCCGTGTATCGCCGGTCATGTCGGCGCCGACGCGGCGGGCGTCGTCTTGTCGGAGATGCCCTATCACGCCGACGACATGACCTTGATCGTCGATGTCGGCACCAATGCCGAGATCATCCTTGGCAACAAGGACCGCCTGCTCGCTGCCTCCAGCCCGACCGGACCGGCGTTCGAGGGCGCCCAGGTCAGCAGCGGCCAGCGCGCCGCGCCCGGCGCCATCGAGCGGGTACGCATCGACCCCGAAACGCTGGAGCCGCGCTTCAAGGTGATCGGCGACGATACCTGGTCGGACGACCCCGGCTTCGCGTCGACGCCGACCGGCATCTGCGGTTCCGGCATCATCGAGGTCCTGGCGGAGATGTATCTGGTGGGCCTCTTGACCACCGACGGCGTGATCGACGGCGCCATGGCCGAACGCACGCCGCGTCTTATCCAGCAGGACCGCACCTATGCCTACGTGATCCACGAGGGCAACCCGACGATCACGGTGACCCAGAACGACATTCGCCAGATCCAGCTCGCCAAGGGCGCGCTCTATGCCGGCGCGCGACTGCTGATGGACCACATGGGCATCGAGACCGTCGACCGCGTGACCTTGGCCGGCGCGTTCGGCAGTCACATCGACACCAAGTACGCGATGATCCTGGGCATGATCCCGGACTGCGACCTCGACAAGGTCGGCAGCGCCGGCAACGCGGCCGGCACCGGGGCGCGCATCGCGCTGCTGAACAAGGACGCGCGGCGCGAGCTTGAAGATGTCGTACGCCATATCGAAAAGATCGAGACCGCGGTCGAGGCGAAGTTCCAGGAACACTTCGTCGAAGCGATGGCGATCCCGCACAAGACGGCGTCCTATCCCAACCTGACCAAGGCCGTCACCTTGCCGGAACCGAAGTTCGCGGCAACGGACGATGAGAGCCCGCGCCGGCGCCGACGCCGTAAGGCAGGTTGAGCTGGCCGATCGATCCGTAGCACGCGCGACCAAGCCCCCTCACCCAGCTCCGGCTAGGGCGCTGACGCACCCAAGCCTCTACGTCCCTCTCCCTCGTTGGGGAGAGGAAATCAAAGAAGGTCTCCCTCTCCCCTTGAGGGAGAGGGCCGGGGTGAGGGGTTGCGCGCCAGCGCGTCAACGACGTGGAGGGAGCGCGCCGTGAATTTCGTCACAGACGTCCTGCTACCGCTGGCACTGGCCTTCATCATGCTCAGCATGGGGTTGGCGCTGACGCCCGGCGATTTCCTTCGCGTTGTGCGCCAGCCGCGTGCTGCCGTTATCGGCCTTATCGCCCAGATCATCGCGTTACCCCTGATCGCCTTCGTCATGATCGTGGCTTGGCGCGCGGTTGGTGTCATGGATCCGGTGCTGGCTGTCGGTTTCATGATCATCGCGGCTTGTCCCGGCGGCGTCACCTCGAACCTCCTGACCCACCTGGCGCGCGGCGACACCGCCCTGTCGATCAGTCTGACCGCTGTCACGAGCGTTCTGGCCGGCATCACCATTCCGCTGATTGTCACGGTCTCCAACGCGTGGTTCCTGGGCGCCGAAGCGCCGCCCCTTCCCCTGTTCGGCACAATCGTCGGTATCTTCGGCATCGTGACCGTGCCGGTCCTGATCGGCATGGTCATCAAGGGCGTCGGTCCGGACTTCGCCGCGCGGATCGAGCCGACCTGCCGCCATGTCGCGACGGCGCTCTTCGTCATTATCGTCATTGCCGCCGTTGCGTCGGAATGGCAGCTGCTGACCACCCATTTCAATGAGATCGGACCGCCGGTCCTCGTGCTCAATCTGGTCTGCATGGCGATGGGCTGGTCGTTTGCCAAGGCCGCCCGGCTGGGGCGCGATCAGTCGGTCGCCATTACGCTGGAGGCCGGCTTGCAGAACGGTACGCTCGCCGTTCTGATCGCCGCCACGTTCCTGGGCAACGAACTGATGGTCGTACCCGGTGCGGTCTATAGCCTGGTCATGTTCTTCACGGCCGGCGTTTACGTCGCGATGGCTGCAGCACGGCGGCCGGTCAAGAGCGAGACTTGAATCGGCGATCAGCCTTTCAGGCGCTCGTCGATAAAGTCGTGGCACACCTGGATCGCACCCTTGCGGTCGACGGCGCCGACTTCCAGCGACAGATCGAGCCATAGTCCGTCGATCAGCGCGACGAGGCCGAGCGCCGCGCGCGATGCGTCGATATCGCAGCCGAGCTGAACCGCCGCCCTGGCGAAGAGTTTTTCGGCGCGTTCGCGATAGCCGATATAGAGCTCACGGTTGGCGTCGCGCACCGCCGGGTTGAAACGGATCTCGTGCCACAGGGCCAGGAACGCGGCGCGGTTGGTCGGCGAGAAAACGGTGGTTGAAAACATGCCTCGCGGCCAGGCATAGAGCCGGGCAACCATATCGTCACCGGCCGCCGCAATCGCCTTGCTGGTACCGTCGACGATACGCCCGAACAGGTGCTGGAGGGCCGCGACGAGCAACTCGTCCTTGTTGGCGTAATAGTGTCCGATGAGGCCGTGCGATGTCCCCGCCTGCTTCGTGATGGCCCTGACCGTCGCGCCGGCGACTCCCTTCTTCGCCAACATGTCGATGGTCGCTTCCATGAGGAGCCGCCGGCGGTACTCGTTGATCTCTGGTTGGGTTCTCGGCCGCTGCTCGGTCGTCGTCATTATCGTCCTGAAGGTCACGGATTGGCGGCTGAACCTAGCCGATCTGGACAGCGTGTCCAACTTTTCCTGGACAGTTGTCCATGTTTTGCTATGTTGCGCCAACTTCCGACCGAACCATGAGGTGACACGATGAGCGCCGCGGTGACACGCCTGCCCGGACATAGCCCGGCCGCCACGATCAGCGAGGCCCTTGACCACGACGGCGTGGTCATTATCGAGGACTTCTTCTCCGCCTCTTGGCTCAACCGCTACAACGGCGAGGTTCAGCCACTGATCGACAACCATCACCGCACCTATACCGGTGTCGAGGCGTTCGACGATTTCCTGGGCTACAAGACAGTCAGGCTACAGGGCCTGGCGGCCAAAACGCCGTCGTTCATCGACGCCCTCGTCGACGATCGTCTGCTGGCCGTCATGGATCATCTGCTGTTGCCGGTTTGCACGAGTTATCTTTTGTCAGCCGGCGAACTGATCGAGATCAGGAGCCGGGAAACGGCGCAGCGCCTGCACACCGACAACAACTCCTGGCCGACGCCGATCCAGAACATGGGGCCGCTGGTCGCCAATGCCATGGTTGCTCTGACCGATTTCACTGAAGAAAACGGCGCGACCCTGGTTGTGCCCGGCAGCCACCTGTGGGCCAAGGGCCATCTTCCTGAACCCGACGATATCGCCAAAGCAGTGATGCCGGCGGGATCGGTCGCCATCTTTAGTGGCGACACCGTTCACGCCGGCGGCACCAGCAACGCAGATGGCATTCGACGCGGTCTGTCGATCTCCTATTGCGCCGGCTGGCTGCGTCCGGTCGAAAACCACTACCTGAACCTGGACGTCGAAACAGTGCGCGCGATGCCGGAGGCCGCCCGCGCCCTGCTTGGCTACGACGTCTATGACGGCACCGGACGCGGCAACGGCGTGCTCGGTTACTACGAGATGGGCAGCCCGAAAGATCTGTTCAAAGAAGCCGCCGACTGAGCGCGCCCTCTGCGACAGCACACTGATCCTCGTCGAGCAACGGCCGGACCAACGCGACGGTCTCGGCATAGAGCGTCAGAGCCGCCGCGGCCCGATCAAAAGAACCGGCGTCACCAAATCCAGCTGCACGGCGCATCGACGAGGCCCAGTCCTTATGAGCGGCCATGAGATCCAGCGCGCTCTCGAAAAGGCGGTTTTCGGAGATGATGAAACCACGGCGGTGGACCACCATGGCTTCGGCAAGGCCCAGCACAATGCCCATTGTGGCGTAGATGATCTGGGACTCGATGCCCCGCTCCATTCCATCGACGATCTTCAGCGTCTCTTCGGCATAGCCGGTCACCTCACGTGCGACGTGGCGGTCCGGTGCCGCGCCCAGATCTGCCCAGTCGAAACGACGGGCCTTGTCGACTAATCGTGCGGCATCGCCATCGCGATCATAGAGAATGACCGCCGACGCCAAGGTCGGCGCCTGCCAGACGGCCCTGCCCGGCAGCATAAGGCCCTCTTCTTCGCTCGCCGGATCGAACGTCTTGAGTGAGATGAGGCGCCCGTCCGCGTCATTCATGTAAAGAGTCGGGTGCCGCGTGCCCTCAGCCTTCACGTGGCGGGCCAGATCGATATCGCTTGATGGCGCGTGATCGCCGCGCGCGCGGCTGCCAACAAGAAGCAATGCCGACGTTCCATCATCGACAAAACGCCGGATCAGGTCGTCACGGTTAATGTCGTCGTTGGTCAATGCGGCCGAACGGTCAGATCACCCCACCGAGCGACGCTCCTCGCGCGGTGTGCGGCCGAAGTACTCGCGGTAGCGGCGCGAGAAGTGGGACGCCGAGACGAAACCCGAAGCCAGCGCGATCGCCAGGATCGAGCTGGTGCCCTGCATCAGCATCATGCGCGCCTGGTTCAAGCGGATCTCGCGGTAATAGCGGGAAGGCGTTCGGCCGAGGTGTTTTTTGAACAGGCGCTCCAGCTGGCGTGTCGACAGGCCGACGGAATCGGCGATATCGGGAAGCGCCAGCGTCTCCTCCAGGTTCTTTTCCATCTCCGCGATGGCGGCGAGCAGCTTGGGATCGCTGACGCCAACCCTGGACTGCAGCGCCATTCGTTGATGGTCGTGGGCGTCGCGAATGCGGTCATGGATGAACTGTTCGGAGACCTTGCCGGCCAGTTCCTGCCCGTGCGACATGCCGACCAGATGCAGCATCAGGTCTAACGATGCCGTACCGCCGGAACAGGTGACGCGGTTGCGGTCGAGTTCGTAGATATCGTCGGTGACCTCGATATCGGGGAAGGCCTCCTGAAACGTCTCCAGGTCCTCCCAATGGATCGTGCAGCGGTAGCCGTTCAACAGACCGGCGCGCGCCAGGATGTGGCTGCCCGTGCACAGACTGCCAACCCGTGCGCCTTGGCGCGCCAGCTTCCTCAGCCAGGCATAGACGGAACGATCATCGAACCGATGGGCGTCGATGCCGGAGCACACGAAGATCGTCGCACAGTGATCGACATCGGCGATGCCGGCGTCGGCGATCACCTGCAACCCGTTGCTGGCGGCGACCGGCTGGCCATCGCGCGAATAGACTTTCCAGTTATAGAGCTCGCAGCCGCTCATGCGGTTGGCCGAACGCAAGGGCTCGACTGCCGCGGTGAAGGCCATCATCGAGAACTGGGGCACCAGGAAGAAACTGATGGTTTCAGGGCCCGAACGATCGGGCTGCATGGCCGGTGACGCGCGCTGAACCGGCTTTGCCCGGCCATTGCCGCTGTGACAGCTTGGTGAGATCTGCCTTCCGTCCATGCTCACGGAACCGCGCCTGTCATTCCAATTCAGACAAGTAAGTGTCGGAATCTGGCCAAGAGTCAATAAATTCCGCCGTGAGGCCGATTCAGGCGCATGCGGACCGACCGGGACCTAAAGGTCCAAGCCGGCCAAACGCAGCCCCTCGAACAGGTGTTGGTTGTCGTCTTCGTGCTCGAGCTTGGCTTCCCGACGCCACACGGCCTGCCATTGGTCCGAACTGGTCGGCACCACCGTCAGGTCACGCTCAACAGCCTTCAGGTACGCGGCCACGGTCGCGCGCGCTTCATCCGTGCGGCCGGCATAGGCTAGGCTCGCGGCAAGCCATCCCTTCGCCGTGGTGACTCGTGAGTCGATCTGCGTCAGCGTCGCAATGGCGTCGTCGTAGCGCCGCGCCGTGAACAGCATCGATCCCTTGATCCAAGGGATCCACACGAAGCTGCAGGGATCGAGGCGCTCGGCGATCTCAAGCTGCTCAAGACCGCTCTCGCCGCCGATGAAGGAACCGTAGAGCGCGCGCGTCTCGACATCATTGGGATTGAGGTCCAGGGCTCTCTCAAAATGCCGCCCCGCTTCGGCAAACCGTCGCGCGTTCTGCAGAATTTCACCAAGCTGCGCATGAACCAGGCCATCTGACTCATCAAGAGCGAAGGCCTTCTGGCCAATCTCGATCGCCATGGCCAAAGACCGCTCGGGATCGTCGGACCAGCTTTGCATGAAATCCATGTTGTGGATCGCCGCCAAGACAACGTGGGCGCGCGCATAGTTGGGGTCCAGTCTGATCGCCTCTTCCAGGATCGGGCGGGCCTCGGCGTTCGCCGTGCGGGATATCTCGTAATAGAGCGACTGCGCGCGCAGGACGCAGTCATAAGCGGTCGGGTTGCCGGTGCGCGACTGAACCGCCCGATGGCGATCCTCTGCCTGCAGACGCCCGCCGATCTTGGTCGCGACCATCTGGGTCAGTTCGTCCTGCACCGCGAAGATATCGGCGAGCTGCCGGTCGTAGCGCTCGGCCCAGACATGCTCCTCGCTGGCCGCTTTGACCAGCTGGACCGAGACCCGAACGCGGTCGCCCGAACGCCGAATGCTGCCCTGCACCAGGTGCGCAACGCCCAACTCCCGTCCGACATCCTGTGCCTTGACCTGCCTGTCCTTGAACGTGAATGACGAGTTGCGTGCGATCACGAACAGCGATCGAAACCGGCTGAGCTCGGTGATGATGTCCTCGGTAATGCCATCGGAGAAGTACGCCTGCTCGGGATCGTTCGACAGGTTGGCAAGCGGCAGGACGGCGACAGACGGTTTGTCAGGAAGCGGCAACGCGGAGGCCGCCGGCGCCGGTTCCGTCACCAGCCTGAGACCGTAGACATGGATCGGCTCGGCGATGTTCTTGACCTGCTGGCGGCCCATGTCCTCGAAGGACACGTCAAGTTTGCCCCGCACATTCTGATAGACGGTGTCGGCTACGCAGATACCGCCGGGTTCGGCCAGACCCTCAAGACGCGCGGCGACATTGACGCCGTCGCCATAGATATCGGCACCGTCGACGATGACGTCGCCCAGGTTGACACCGATGCGAAGCTGGAATTCCCGAGCGGATGACGAACCGTCGTTGCGTTCCGCCATGCCCGCCTGAATGGCGACAGCACACGAGACCGCCTCGACCACGCTGGCGAACTCGGCGAGCAGCCCGTCGCCCATCAACTTGACGACCCGGCCTTTGTGTTCGGCGATTGCTGGTTCGACGAGTTCCGCGCGCACATCCTTCAACGCCTGAAGCGTGCCGGCCTCGTCGGCGCCCATCAGACGTGAGTAGCCGACCACATCGGCGGCCAAGATCGCGGTGAGCTTACGTTCCATGCACCTTTTCCATCGCAGCGAGACTAGCGAGCGCGCCGGTTAGCGTCCATGCTGCGCCGCCTCGAATCGGGCCGCCGTGCCTGATTGAAAGTTTCTCTTAACCTACTACCGGATGGCCAGCATGGCGGACGACCAAGGTATCTTCATCGGCGGCGGCGAGAGCCCTCAGACCCTGAACCTGGGCTACGCCAACCGGCACGGGTTGATCGCTGGCGCCACGGGCACAGGCAAGACGGTAACGCTGCAGATCCTGGCCGAGGGGTTCTCGCGATCCGGCGTGCCGGTCTTTCTGTCCGACGTGAAAGGCGACCTCTCAGGTCTATCGCAAGCAGGTGTCGCCAAGCCGAAGCTGCTGCAGCGCGTCGAAGCGATCGGCATGGACGGTTTCGAACCGGCGCCGACACCGGTTGTCTTCTGGGACCTGTTCGGCAAACAGGGCCATCCCGTGCGAACGACCGTCTCGGAGATGGGCCCTCTCCTTCTGGCGCGCCTCCTGGAGCTGAACGACGTACAGGAAGGGGTCCTGTCGATCGCGTTCCAAGTCGCCGATGACGAGGGCCTCCCGATCCTGGATCTGAAGGATCTAAAGTCGCTGCTGCAATTCGTCGCCGACAACCGCAAGGACCTGTCGACCGAATACGGCAACGTCTCGGTGCAGTCGGTCGGCGCCATCCAGCGGCGCCTGCTGACGCTCAAACAACAGGGTGGCGATAAGTTCTTCGGCGAACCGGCGCTCGATCTGAACGACTTCATGCGCACCGCGCCCGATGGCCGCGGTTATGTCAGCATCCTGGCCGCCGACAAGCTGATGCTGACGCCACAGCTTTACGCGACCTTTTTGCTGTGGCTGCTGTCGGAGTTGTTCGAGGACCTGCCGGAGGTCGGCGACCCCGAAAAGCCGAAGCTCGTTTTCTTTTTCGACGAGGCCCACCTGTTGTTCGACAACGCGCCGAATGCCTTGATCCAGAAGATCGAGCAGGTCGTGCGATTGATTCGCTCCAAAGGCGTCGGTGTCTATTTCGTGACGCAGAGCCCGCTGGACGTGCCCGACGAGGTGCTCGGCCAGTTGGGCAACCGTGTGCAACACGCGTTGCGGGCGTTTACGCCGCGCGACCGCAAGGCGGTCAAGGCGGCGGCCGAGACGTTCCGCGCCAACCCGAAGCTGGATGTCGCGACGGCCATCACCGAACTGGGCGTCGGCGAAGCCCTGGTGTCGACGCTGCAGGATCGGGGCGTGCCGAGCGTGGTCGAACGCACGCTGATCCGCCCGCCGTTCTCGCGCATGGGTCCGGCCAAGCGGGCCGAGCGTCAGGCCGTGATCGCCGATAGTCCGGTTGCCGGCCTCTATGACGAGACGATCGACCGCAAGTCGGCCCATGAGATGCTGGCCACGCGCGCGGAAAAGGCCGCTGAGGAGCAGGCCAAGGCCGATGAACGCGCGAAGGCCGAGCGGACATCGTCGCGCAGTGGCAGATCATCGGGCGGGCGACGACGTCAATCGGCCGCCGAGACCATGGCCAAGAGCGTCCTGCGCAGCGCCGGGCGCACCATCGGGCGCGAACTCGTACGCGGCATCCTGGGGTCGCTGTTCAAAGGGCGCTGATCGTCGATGGGCGCGCTTTACTCGCTGTGTTTCGCCGCTATATCGCCGCGCACCTGCGGATGTTCCTCGTGGGCCTCTGATCCATCATCGGCTGTCGGGGTTTCCTGCTGCGGCGGTTCGTCATCCTCGGCATCGATGCGCACATGGGCCGGCGGGGTGCGGCCGTTCCTGACCTCGCCGAAATAGAGCGACATGTGCGGGAATGGAATTTCGATGCCTTCCTTGTCAAAGCGCAGCTTGATGCGGCGCAGGTATTCGCGCCGGACGCCCCACTGGTAGCCGGCCAGCGTCTTGACGCGCACGCGCAAGGTCACAGCCGAATCATCGAGCGAGTTGACGCCAAAGACCTCGAGATCGCCGCTTAGATGCTCGGCGAACTCCGCATCCTCGCGCGCGACCCGATCGATATCCTTGATGACGTCCAGCACGTGATCGGTGTTCTCCTGATAGGCGACGCCGATATCGATGACGGCATAGCCGTAGTCGCGCGTCATGTTGGTGATCGCAGCGACCTCGCCGAACGGCACCGTGTGCACATAGCCGTCGAGATCGCGCATCTTCAGGGTGCGGATCGAGAGGCTCTCGACCGTGCCCATCTTGCCGCCGGCCTCCACGAAGTCGCCGATTTGCACCTGGTCCTCGAACAGGATGAAGGCGCCGGTGATAACGTCGCGCACCAGCGCCTGGGCGCCGAAGCCGATCGCCAATCCGATCACGCCAGCTCCGGCCAGGAGTGGGCCGATGTTGACGCCCAACTCAGACAGGATCGTGATGATGACAATGGTGCAGATGGTCACCAGCAGCACGTTGCGCAACAGCGGCAAGAGGGTGATCAGGCGCGGGCTTGCGGCGTGATCGCCTTCGCTGGTGACGTAGTTGGTCAAGGCGCCATCGCCCAGTTCCCACACTGCGATGGCAACGACAATGATGATGAGCGTGGCAATGACCCGCCCAATGATATGCGCGCCTTCCGGCGAGGCGAGCAGGCTCAAGACGTCAATCCGCCAAGCTTCCAGAATGACGATCGCGGCGAAGATCCAGATCAACGCGCTGATGAACCAGGTGAGGACGGAGACATAGCGGTTGACGCGTTTCTTCAGACCCGGAAAGCGTCGCCGGAACTTTGTGTCGACATGAAAGATCTTATCGAACAGACGGCGCTGGCCCGTCGACAGAATCAAGGCGACAAAAAACGCCACCGTCGAAATGGCAAAAGCCCTTAAGACATAGGTAAAGTCGTCCTTCAGGTTCAGCGCATAGACAACGTAGACCAGCACGACAATCAAAACGGCGAAGATGTGCCAGATGTCGGCCAGACGGTTGCGGATCATTGCCGCGCTACCGTCGGACTGCTCGCGGATCCAACCCGAGACCGGCCTGCGCAGCTGCAGAATCAGAACAAAGGCCATCAAGCCGATGACGAGGCCAATCAACCGCTCGATAAGTTCATAGCTGCTGTTGGGAATGCCGAGTGTCAGCAGCAGATCGGCAATGAAGAAGCCGTAGACGCCCACGACAATGAAACGCGCCGCCCAGATATAGATATAGGCGGCCGTCTCGTCGCCCAGGGGCACGGGACGAACGTAGGCCAACAGCGGCGATGTCACACAGCGCGCGACAGCCAGCAGTACCTGGGCAATAGCGATCGCGTTGACGAGGGCCGAGGCGACGTTGTCCGTCAACACCGGCGGCTCGAGGAGCGCGATCAGCGCATGGCCGATGCCGGCGAAGACGACCACCGGCGCGATGGTCAGCAAGAGGCGGAAGAACGCCATCAGCAGCCGATCCGCCCACGTGGTGCCGTGCTGGCCTTCGATCTTGCGCCGTTGTCCGCGCAACAGGAATCGCAAAACGAGAGCGCCGGCCAAACCGCAAGCCAGGATCGCCGCCATCTGCCACAACGCCGTCAGCCAGGCATCCCGCTTCGCCGGGTCCTCCGCCTGGTCGACCGCCCAGGCCCACAGGTCGCCGCCGTCGTCGACATCCTGAAGCAGTTCGCCGACGTTTTGGTCCAGAACGCCCACCTGTTGGGCGATCTCGCCGACAATATCCTGGTTGCTTCCGCTATCCGCCGATGCGCTCTCGTCGGCGACCGCGCTCTCGTCCGACGTGGCGGTTGCCTCGGCCTGCGTTCCCTGTCGTTCTTTTTCCGCCTCGATCAGCGCCTTCAACTGACCGACAAAGGCCGCGCGCTGGTCAGGGTCTTCCAGCGTCGTGACCAGGCCTTCCAGTTCTTGAATGGTGACGGTCTGGGCGTCGGCGGTCGTCTCGCCGGCGCCAGAAGCATCACCGTCCTGCGCCAAAACCGGGGCGGTGAGCGCCATGGCCGCGATCACGAACAGTCCTGCCGCGACCATCGCGGTCCGTGGTAGAATTGCGGTACAGAAACGCATCAAAGACCCGGTCCAACCAGTTTTCGGCCGGGAAGCTGCCACGTTGTCGAGGCGGAAGCGAGTATGAAGAACCTCATCGCCGCATTCTTGCTGTTGATGCTGGCACAGACAACGGCTCAGGCCGGGTTTCTTGCCGGTGAAGCCGCCTTGCATGCCGGCCAATTCGAAAGAGCCCATGCGGAACTGGCGCCGGCCGCCGAGCGGGGCGATGCGCGGGCGCAGAACGCCCTGGCGCTGCTCTACCTGAACGGCTGGGGCGTCAGCGCCGATCATGGTGCCGCCGCCCGTTTGTTCCGGCTGGCGGCCGACCAAGGCTATGCCCGGGCCGAGCACAACCTGGCCCTGCTCTACCAGACCGGACGCGGCGTCGAGAAAGACGAGACACTGGCAGCCGATTGGCTGAAACGGGCGGCGAGACGAGGTTACGTTCCCTCACAATCGGACCTGGGCTACGCCTACTACACCGGCCAGGGTGTGCCACGCGACCTGCTGCGCGCCTATTTCTGGTGGACGCTGGCGGCCAAGCGGTTGGATCTGGAGGCAACCCGCGCGCGCGAAGACATCATTTTCATGATGACCGCGCACCAGAAAGACATCGCCGAACTGCTGGCCGCGCAATTCGTGCCCGACCGCTGACATGCGGGTCGACCGAAACCACTTTCCCTGACACCCTCGATTCGCCTATAACCGGCGCTGGCGCGCGGGCGCCTTGATGAGACGTCTTGGGACCGAGGTTTCGACATGGAGCATACGCCTTCGGATTGGGAAAACGCCGATAAGGCCCATTTGGGCACCTATCGCGGGTTTATGAAGATGACGCTCTATTCGACTGTTTTCCTCATCATCCTGCTTCTTTTGATGGCGCTCTTCCTGGTCTAGGCCCTGGCACCGGGCGCTGCCCTTCCTTGTCTTGGATCCCTGACCGGCTGGTTTCCGGGGGACAGACCGGCGTCGACCGCGCCGCGCTTGACGTTGCACTCACCTTGGGGGTGCCGTGCGGCGGGTGGTGTCCGAAGGGCCGGCGCGCCGAAGATGGCCCGATCGACGAGCGTTATCCGCTAAAGGAAACACCCCGTGTCGACTACGCCGAACGGACGGCGTGGAACATTCGTGATTCCGACGCCACGCTCATCATCAGCCCCGAACCGCTGGCCGGCGGCACCAAACTGACCGCCGAACTGGCCAGACGACAGCCGCGTCCATGCATGGCCGTCGATCCGGTCAGCGACCCCGACGCCGCGGCGAAAGCGCGTGCGTGGTTGGATGACCTTAAGCCGGACGTTCTCAACGTCGCGGGCCCGCGTGCGAGCAAGACGCCCGACCACTACCGCATCGCCTATGATTTTCTGATCTCGCTGCTCGGCGCCGAGACAGCCTGACGAGCCGAGTATTATTCCAATCCAACGACGCCGCTGCGCACCCGGTCCGGCTCAAGCGCCAGGGCATGGCACAGGTCGTCGAAGGTCCGGACCTCGTTGGGCAGGACACGGTTGTCGGCGGCGATGATCAGCCAGGCGACGCGCATCAAGGTGCGGGCCCGCTTCGGCTTAGCCGCCATGCGTTCAATCTTGGCCATCAAGATGCGCCGCGACCGCTCGGGCTCGGTACGCAACGCATGGATGTACTCGTCGAAGATCGAGATCGCCTTGCCGGTATCGAAGCCGGACAGGATGGGTTCGCGCTCCAGAATGGCGTCGATGCGATAACGCTCCTCCAGCGAGACGTCGCCGTCGGCCTGAGCCGACAGCGCACTGACCGCCATCGCCGCTTTTAGAAACGGCCGGTCGCGGAACCGCTCGACTTCCGCCGATAGTTTGACCATCAAGGGGCCGCGGTGTTCGCGCCTGCCCCCACTTTCGACTGCCATCACTACCCCCAACAAGAACCCAGAAACCGGCAAAGAGCCGCGAACCTACAGCCAATTTCGGGCCCTGTCCCTATCCACAGTTCGTTGGGCCCGGTGTGATCTAGCGCATTGGCAGATGGGGCGTAAGCAGACATGCTTAGGCGTTCGCCCGTTCGATGTGCCGTAACTCGCCGGAAGCCATGAAAAAACCGTCCGCCTCGACCATCCTGCCGACCGTATTCGCCGAGTATCAGCCGATTATCGACCTGTCACGTAATCGCATGGTTGGGTGTGAGGCGTTGGCGCGCTGGACGCCCAAGGGTAAAGAGCCGATCAGTATCGGCAACGTGATCCACGATATCGAATCCGACGAAAAGCACGCCATGGACCTGACGCGGCGCATGCTGACCTGCATCCGCAACGATCTGGAACCATTGTTGGCCACGCACCCTCACTTTTGCGTGCATGTGAACATCCCACCTATCGTGATCGGCAGCAGCGGGGTCGCAAGCCTCTTGGAAGAAGCCGACCTGGCCGCCTATCACAGTCAGCTCGTCGGTGAGATCACCGAACGCCAGGCGCTCGACGACCTGGGCCGCAGCGCCATTCACATGGCACGCGACGAACTGGGCATGAAGGTCGCCATCGACGATTTCGGCACCGGCCAATCCGGCCTGGAGCAATTGATCGGACTGGAGGTCGATATTCTGAAAATCGACCAGACCTTCATCGAACTGATCGGCAAGGACGAAGCGGCCGAGCGTCTGGTTCGCGCCATTACGGCACTCGCCACCGTGTTGGACAACGAGGTCATCGCCGAAGGCGTCGAAACATCGGCCCAGGCGACCTTCCTGCGCGAGATCGGCGTGACCCGGGGCCAGGGCTGGCTGTGGTCAAAGGCGATCGGTCCGTTGGAGCTGGAGACGTGGCTGGAAGCAGCATCCGTCTAGAAACCTGCACGCCAAAACGATGACGCATGGCGATATCACCCGGGGTCACCTTGTCCGAACCGAACGCGTCGACAACGCCGTCGCCGTCATCGCGCTCAACAAACCACCGCTCAATCTGATCGATATCCCCTTGCTTGACGCGCTGCTGGCCGCGCTGCGTGCGGCCCGCGACGACGACACGGTCCGCGCAATTGTCATCACGACGGATCTGGACCGCGCGTTCAGTGCTGGTCTCGACCTCGTTCAGGTGCTCGATGGCGGCTCGGCAGTCATGCGCGCCATGCTGCAAAGGCTCTATATCGACCTGTTCGATATCCAGCACACGCTCGGCAAACCATCGATCGCCGCGATCAATGGTCTGGCGCGCGGCGGCGGCTTGTCGATGGCGGTCTCGTGCAACGTGATCGTGGCGGCGTCGGATGCCAGCTTCGGCTATCCCGAGCTCAATGTCGGCATCCTGCCGGGCCTGCACTTCACCCACCTGCCCCGCGTCGCCGGCCGCCACAAGGCGTTCGACCTGCTGTTCGCCGGTGAGCCGTTCGATGCCGCCGAGGCGCACCATCTGGGACTGGTCACCCGGCTCGCGGAACCTGGCGACGCGCTGGCATCGGCACTCGCCATGGCGCGGACCTTCGCCCAAAAACCGCCCGAAGCGATGCGGCACGCACGCGAACACTTCATGCGCATCAACGACCACGGCTACCGTAATGAGATCGCCAGCGTCGTCGACACCATGGCCGCCATGATCGACAGTGCCGAGACCCGCGCGGCGCTTGAGCGGTTCCTGAAGCGGTAATACGCCGTATGATCAGGCCGGCGGCCTGATGTTCGGCCGGTGTTTGCGAGAGTAGCATCATGGAAGCAGCATCTATTCTGAAACCAGGCGCGGTGGCGCTCGTAACTGGCGCCAGCGTTGGCATCGGCAAGGCGATCGCCATGCGCTTGTTGGAACAGGACGCCAGGTTGATTGCCGTCGCGCGCAACCGCGATCGGTTGGAGGCATGTTTCAGCGATCACGGCGATAGCGTTCACGTCCTGCCGCTCGATGTGACCGACGGAGCCGCGGTCGCCGGTCTTGTCGAGAGCCTGCCGGCGTCATGGCGCGACATCGATGTTCTGGTCGCCAATGCCGGTTCGGATGTCGGCGGTCGGCAGCCGTTCTGCGATGGCGATGTCGAGGACTGGGTCTTGACCGTCGAGACCAACGTCAACGGCGTGGTCCGTGTTTGTCACGCCATCCTGCCGGGCATGCTGGCACGCGGCCGCGGCCACGTCGTGATTATTGGTTCCGTCGACGCTCTGGGGACCCGCCCCGGCGCCAGTATTTACGCGGCGACAAAACATGCGGTGCATGCGCTGGCCGACGGGCTGCGCCAAGACTATGGCTCCGATCCCGTTCGCATCACCGAAATCCTGCCCGGGCTGGTGCGCACAGGCTTCGCCGAAGCGCGCTATCGCGGCGATGTGGAACGCGCTGATGCCTACTATGACTCGTTTCCCGCCTATCTCGATCCCGACGACATCGCGCGCAGCACCATGTTCGCACTGAACCAGCCGGACCAGGTTAACGTCGCGCAGATGGTCATCGTGCCAACAGGCTACAAATAGCGGGTCAGTCTGCCTTGCCGAGCTCGGCCCGATCGCGCCGCGCGGTCCACCAGTCGCGCGCCTGATAGAACCAATAGGCCGATTGGGCCGCGATACTGCCGAACGGACCGCCGGCCCAGTCCAGGCCGAACGGCTCGAACAGGCGGATGCGGTCGCCGTCGCCCGCGATCGCCTCGGCCAACACCTCGCCCGCCACCGTGGTCGTGCCCATGCCGCTGCCGCCGAAAGCCTGGGCATACCACAGGCCCGGCTGACGCTGGCCGATCTGGGGCATGCGGTGGCGCGCATAACTCATGGTGCCCATCCACGCGGTCTCGTAGCGCGCGATGTCGGCGAGCTGCGGATAGACCCGCTTCAGGTCGCCCAGCATGCGTTCGGCCAGTCGGGCAGGCTCGCCGCGCCGCGCGGTCATCCGCCCGCCCCAAAGGACACGGCCGTCGGGCAGTGCGCGGTAGTAGTCGCCGGCATCGCGCGTATCACCGATCGCCAGATTGCATTTGATGGCATCGGCCAGTCGCTCAGCCGCAATCGGCTCGCTGGCCATGACATAGGTCGCGACCGGCAAGACGGCACCGGACACCGGCGCATAGAGGCCAGGACCATAGCCGCCCGCCGCCAGCACCACATGGCGCGCCCGCACCCGTCCGGCCGGTGTGATGACGAGCTTGTCGTCGCGGTCCGGATCCAGCGTCACGACCGGTGCGCCCTCGAAGATCCGTACGCCCCGCGCCTCGGCCGCACGCGCCATGCCCAGGCAATAATTCAACGGGTGGAACTGGAACGCGCCACGGTTCAACAGGCCGTCGAAGTAGCACGGTGAATCCGCGAACTCGGCGCGCAGCCGGTCACGCTCAATGAACTCGAGCTGCGCGCCGAAGGTCTCTGCCATCAGGTCGCGATGGGCGCGTAGACCATCAGGCGATCGGGTCCACGAGGCGACCAACACACCATCCGGGTTGGGACCGCAGGCGATTTCATAGGCGCCGATGCGTTTGCGGATCAGCGCCAGCGCTTCGGCGGTCAGATCGTAGAGCGCGCGCGTGTGGTCGACGCCGACCCACTTGATCAGCGTCTCCGTCCCTTGTGAGTAGCCCGGACCGACGAAGCCGCCGTTGCGGCCCGATGCGCCGAAGCCGACACGCTCGGCCTCCAGCAAGACAACGCCTTGAATGCCACGTTCGGCTAAGGACAGCGCCGTGTTCAGCCCCGCCAATCCGCCGCCGACAATACAGACCTCGGCATCGAGCGAACCCTCCAATGGCGGACGTTCAGCATCATCGGTGCGCGTCTGCGCGTAGAAGCTGTCGATGTAACCCATCAGCGAGAACGAGGCCTGAAGACCATTTAAGGCGTGGACACGGTCAAGGTCAGCCCCGAGCGGCGTGCAGGCGGTCGATACCGGCGCGGGCCGCGTCGCGGGCCTGGACGCGATGGCGCAGGACCTCGCCATAGATCTTGCCGAACGGACCACCGGCCCAGTTCAGGCCGAACGGCTTGAACAGGTGCCACGTCTCGTCGCCCTGAGCGATGGCGCCTGCCAGCACCTCGCCGGCGACCGTCGTGGTGCCCATGCCCTGGCCGCCGAAGCCTTGTGCGTACCAGTAGCCCGGCTTCAGCTCGCCGAGCTGGATCATGCGGTGGCGGGCATAGCTCATGTAGCCCTGCCAGGCGCTTTCGGCGCGAATGCCGGCAAGCTGTGGATAGACCTTAAGAAGGTCGCCCATCATCATCGACTTGAGGTTCTTCGGTTCGTTCAGTCTGAGTGTGCCGCGCCCGCCCCACAGAATGCGGCCATTCTCCAGGCGCCTGTAATAGTCCAGGCTGAACCGGGTATCGTAGATCGCGTGATCACACTTGATCGCCGAGCGAAGCAGGTCTTCATCAACCGGTTCGGTCGTCATGACATAGGTCGCGACCGGCTGGACTGCGCCGTTCAATTGTGCTGCCGAGCCGTTGCCGTAACCGCCGACCGTGACCACGAGCTGATCGGTCTCGACCACGCCCTTGTCGGTCGAAACCTGTTTGTCGGCACGGTCGCCGTCGATCACGGTCACGGCGCTGTTCTCGTAGATCTTGACGCCCAGGCTTTCGGCGGCGCGCGCCACGCCAAGGCAGTAGTTCAATGGATGAAACCAGAAGACGCCGCGATGCAGCATGCCGTCGAAGTAGACGGGGGAGTCGCAGAACTCCTCGCGCAGCCGCTCGCGCGGAATGAACTCGAACTGTTCGCCGAAGTTCTCCGCCGCGAAATCACGCCACGCCTTCATCTCGTCGGGGTTGTCGAACCACGATGCGCCCAGGTGCCCGTCGGGGTTGGGACCGCACGCGATATCGTACTTGGCAATCCGGCTTTTGATCAGATGCAGCGCGTCGACGGTCAGCGCGTGGAGCTCCTGGGTGTGCTTAAGGCCGACCTGGCGGATCAACCGGTCGTCGCCCGCCGCGTAACCGGTGCCGACAAAACCGCCGTTGCGACCCGAGGCGCCCCAACCGACCCGCTGGGCTTCCAAGACGACGATGTCGCGCACACCCCGCTCGGCCAGGCCGAGTGCGGTGTTCAGACCGGCAAGACCGCCGCCGACAATGCAGACCGAGGCCTTGACCATGCCTTCCAGCGCGGGGCGTGGCTCGTTTTCGCTCGCCGTTTGGGCGTAGTAGCTCTCGATGTAGTCGCTCATGATTGCCTGCTCAGGGGCATGGGTAAGTATAGCGGTGATGAATGTCTTCAATCGCCTCTAGGGTCTCATCATCCAGCGCCACGTCAAGACACGTCATGGCCGTCTCAAGCTGCGCCATGGTGGTCGCGCCGATGATGCTGGAGGTCAGAAACGGCTGGCGCGCTACCCAGGCAAGCGCCATGGCGCCTGGATCCAGGCCCTTCTCGCGCGCCAGGTCGACATAGGCCTGGGTCGCAGGCTCCGCGTTGACCGGCTTCAGGTAGCGCGTGTTGCCTGGGTTCAGCGTCATGCGCGCGCCTTCCGGGCGGGCACCGCCCAGGTACTTGCCCGAGAGCGCGCCCGCGGCCATTGGCGCGTAGGCCAACAGGCCGACGCTTTCGCGCATGGCAACCTCGGCACAACCGGCCTCGAAGGTGCGGTTCAGCAGGCTATAGGCATTCTGCACCGAGACGACACGCGGCAGTCCCATGGTCTCGGCCAGGTGCACGAACCGCATCATGCCCCACGGCGTTTCGTTGGAGAGGCCGATGTACCGCACCTTGCCGGCGGCGACGAGATCGCCGAGCACGGCAAGCGTCTCTTCGATCGGCACCATGTCCTCCTCGTGGTCATGACGATAGCCGAGTTGGCCAAAGATATTGACCTCGCGGTCTGGCCAATGGAGCTGATAGAGGTCGACATAGTCGGTCTGGAGCCGCTTAAGGCTTGTGTCGATCGCCTGCTCGATATGCCAGCGGTTCAGGCGCGGATAGCCGTCGCGGATATAGGGGAAGCGTTCACCGGGCCCGGTCACCTTGGTCGCCAGGATGACCTTGTCGCGATTGCCGCGCGCCTGCATCCATGTGCCGATGACCTCCTCGCTGCGGCCGGAGTGCTTCTCGGAGGGTGGGACGGCGTACATCTCCGCCGTATCGATGAAGTTGCAGCCGCGCTCGAAGGCATAATCCATCTGCTGATGACCCTCAGCCTCGGTGTTGCGCGAACCCCACAGCATGCTGCCAAGGCAGATCAGCGAAACCTTGATATCCGTGTCGCCCAGCCGGCGGTACTCCATGACATCCCCTCATTCGATGCGGCGGCGCATTCTAACGAGCGGACGCGGGCTTCCAAGGGGGATTACGCCGCGGCGCGGCCCAGGCCCGGCAGGCGGCTGATCAGAAACAGGATGAAGGTGGCAACGACGACGGACGGGCCCGACGGCGTGTCATAGGTCAGCGACGCACCGAGGCCGATCAGGACCGAGAGGCATCCGATCAGGGCGGCGGCCACCGCCATCTGTTCCGGGGTGCGGGTAAAACGCCGTGCGGTAGCGGCGGGAATGATCAGAAGCGAGGTGATCAGCATGATGCCGACCACCTTCATGGCAACGGCGATGACCAGGGCCAGCAGGACCATGAAGGTAAGCCGCACCGCCGCGACATTGACCCCTTCGACCTCGGCCAGTTCCTCATGCACGGTGAGCGCCAGCAGGCGCCGCCAAAGCAGCCCCGCGGCGATCAGCACAGCGGCGCCACCGGCGTAGATCCAGATGATGTCGCTGATGCCGACGGCCAGGATATCGCCGAAAAGATAGCCGATGAGGTCAACGCGCACATTGGGCATAAACGCCATGACGACGAGCCCGAAGGCGAGTGTACTGTGCGCCATGATGCCGAGCAGCGTGTCGGTAGCCAACATGCCGCGGCGCTGCATCGCGCCAACCACCAACGCCACGACGACACAGACGACGGCAACGCCGGCGATGAGGTCCACCTCCAACAGAAAACCCAGCGCGATTCCGAGCAACGCGGCATGTGCCAGCGTATCGCCGTAGTAGGCCATGCGCCGCCACACGACAAAACAGCCGAGCGGCCCGGCGACCAGCGCAACACCAATTCCCGCGACCACCGCGCGCACCATAAAGTCATCAAGCAGTGTCATCGATGGCTCACTGGGCCGCACCCGCCTTGCCGTCAACCACGTTGCCGGCCATGTCGTGGCTGTGGTCGTGTTGATGGTGGTAAACGGCGAGGTCTGGCGCATAACCGCCAAAGAGCGCGAGGTATTCGGGGTTGCTTTGGATCGAGTCCGGCCTGCCCGAGCAGCAGACGTGGCGGTTAAGGCAGACCACGGTGTCGCTCTCCGCCATGACAATGTGCAGGTCGTGGGAGACCAGCAGGACGCCGAAGCCACGCTCGTCGCGCAGCCGTGCGATCAGCCGGTAGAGCGTACCGAGGCCGGACACATCGACACCGGCCGACGGTTCGTCCAAGACCAGAAGATTGGGGCGGCGCAGCAGCGCGCGGGCCAGCAGGACGCGCTGGCGTTCACCGCCGGAAATCGCCTGGAAGGCGCTTGCGGCGACATGCAGCGCACCGACCTCGCGCAACAGGCCGTCGACCTCATCACGCCGGACGTCCGGCGCGCCAAGCGACAGAAAGCGGCGCACGGTCAACGGCAGCGTGTCGTCGACGGCGATGCGCTGGGGCATGTAGCCGATCTTCAGACCGGGCCGGCGGGTGACCATGCCGGCGTCCGGCTGCAGCAGGCCGACGACAACACGCAGCAGCGTCGACTTGCCGGACCCATTGGGCCCGATCACGGTGACGACTTCGCCGGGCCCAACCGTCAGATCAACTTGGGACAGGACCTGCGTCTCGCCGAACCGAACGTCGACACCATGTGCCTGGACCAGCGGTGAGGAATCGTTTGTCGTCACACCGCACCGGCCGAGCAGTCGGCACAGGTCCCGATGATCTCGACAGTTTGGCGGCCGATGACAAAACCATGGTCCGCCGCGCCCTTGTCGATGGCGTTCTTAATGCGGCGATCGTCCATCTCGACCGCGCGCCCGCAATCACCGCAGATCAAGAACTGCCAGGCATGGACGTGGGCGGGATCGGCGCAACCGACATAGGCGTTCAGCGACTCCAACCGATGCACCAGGCCCTGCTCGATCAGAAAGTCGAGTGCCCTGTAGACAGTCGGCGGCGCCGCCTTGCCCTGCTCTTCGCGCAACAGATCGAGCAGCTCATAGGCGCCAATCGGGCGCCCGGCCGCCACGACCAGATCGAGAACCGCACAGCGCAGCGGCGTCAGCCGAACACCGCGCTGATCGCACAGGCGTGCCGCCGCATCGCTGGGGCGATGTCTGTTGGCAGTCATGGATCCATCTCTCTCATTGGGAGTGTTACTTTATAACTCCAGCGCCCATGGCGCCAACGCCTTCTGCCCCGCCCCGGAGCCCGGCGCAAGAGTCCGGTTGTGGACGGTCCAGGATGCGACGAGAGGGGAATCACCCGCATTGATGGTGTCGCGAGGCGATTCCATCAAATCAGGATCTGCTCTAGGTTCAGCCCATGACACGAACACTCCCGCCAGTACGGCTGCATATTAACGACCGTTTCGACCCCAGCGAAGCTTATGGCGACGCGCAGCGAGCGGTCATCGGACCGGATGCGCGGACCCAGGCGCGCGACACGATCACAGCCTGGCCGCGTTATGCGCCGACGCCGCTGATCGAGCTCGACGGCCTTGCCGAACACTGCGGCATCGACCGGCTGTGGCTGAAACACGAAGGCAAGCGGTTCCATCTGAAGAGCTTCAAGGCGCTCGGCGGCGCCTACGCGGTGCAGCGGTTGTTGGGCGAGAAAGCGGGCGGCGACGCCGGTGACCTCACCGTGTGCTGCGCCACCGACGGCAACCATGGCAAGGCTGTGGCCTGGGGCGCGCAGCAGGCGGGCATCCGCTGCGTCATCTATCTACACGCCCATGTCAGCCAGGGCCGCGAGGACGCGATCGCCGCGTTCGGCGCGGAAATCAAGCGGGTCGACGGCACCTATGACGATTCGGTGCGCCAGGCCGCCGCCGATGCCGAGACCAACGGCTGGACCGTCGTCTCCGACACATCCTGGGACGGCTATACGGAGATCCCCTCCTGGGTGATGCAGGGCTACACGGTCATGGTCGCGGAGATCATGGAGCAGTTGGGGTCGGAACGTCCGACCCATCTGTTTGTGCAGGGCGGCGTCGGTGGCCTGCCGGCGGCGGTCATTGCGCCGTTCTGGGCCGACTGGGGCGCCGAACGGCCGCGTCCGATCGTCGTCGAACCCCATGCCGCGGACTGCCTCTATCAAAGTGCCGTCGCCGGCAGACTGGCGGAGGCAGAAGGCAATCTGGAGACGCTGATGGCGTGCCTATCGGCCGGCGAGGCTTCGCCCCTTGCCTGGCAGATCCTTGATCACGGCACCGCCGCCTTCATGACCATGGACGATGACTTCGTGCGCCAGGCGATGTTCACACTGGCGAAAGGCTACAGCGCCGATCCCAAGCTGGTGGTCGGTGAATCCGGTTCGGCCGGGACAGCGGCGCTGCTCGCGCTAAAGGACCAAGCCGAACACCGCGCGGCACTCGGTCTGGACGCTGATGCGCGCGTGCTGGTGATTGCCAGCGAAGGCGCGACCGATCCGGAGATCTATCAGCAGGTCGTCGGCCAGCCCCCCGAAACCGTGGGCGAAGCGGCATGAACAACGGCGACGGACTAGATCTCGTCATTCGCGGCGGCACCGTTGTCACCGCGTCCGATACGTTTCGCGCCGATGTCGGAATCCGCGACGGCCGCATAGCGCTCCTGGCCGAGACCATCACAGGCGCGCGCGAGACGCTCGATGCCGGCGGGCTGATGGTCCTGCCGGGCGGCGTCGATGCGCACTGCCATCTGGCGCAGCCGCCGAAGGGCAAGGTCGAGTACGCCGATGACTTCGAAAGCGGCACGCTGTCGGCGCTGGCCGGGGGTACCACAACGGTCATGCCGTTTGCCCTGCAGCTTCCCGACATGAGCTTGCGTGAATCGGTCGACGACTATCACGGCAAGGCGAACGGCAAGGCTGCCATCGACTACGCCTTCCACCTGATCCTGACCGATACCTCGCCGCAGATCCTGGGCCAGGAGCTGCCGGCACTGATCCGCGACGGCTACAACTCGTTCAAGATCTTCATGACCTATGACGATTTCCGCCTGGACGACCGGGAGATCCTGGAAATCCTGGCGGTTGCCGGGCGTGAGGGCGGTCTGGTCATGGTGCATGCGGAGAACCACCACTGTATCCAGTGGATGAGCGACGAACTGGTCTCGGCCGGCAAGAAGGAGCCGAAGTACCACGCGACTTCGCGGCCGATGGCGGTCGAGCGTGAGGCGACGCACCGGGCGATCTCGCTGGCCGAAGTCGCCGATGTGCCGGTGTTCCTGGTGCATGTCTCCGCGCGCGAGGCCGCCGAGCAGATTGCCTGGGCACGCGACCGCGGCCTGCCCGTCTATGGCGAGACATGCCCACAATACCTGTGCCTGAGCGAGGAAGACCTGGACCGACCGGGTTTCGAGGGCGCCAAGTTCATCTGCTCCCCGCCCCCGCGCGACGCGGCCAATCCGGCGGCGCTGTGGCGGGCCCTGCAGCTTGGCACCCTGCAACTCGTTTCGTCCGACCACTCGCCGACCCGCTTCGACGATCCCAAGGGCAAGATGGTCGGCGGCACAGATGCGCCGTTCACCAAGGTGCCGAACGGCATTCCCGGTCTGGAGACGCGGCTCTCCCTGATCTGGACTGAAGGCGTCGCGACGGGCCGCATCACCGCCAACCAGTTTGTCGATCTGACCGCGACGGCGCCGGCCAAGATGTACGGTCTTTCGCAGAAGGGTCGGATCGCGATCGGCGCCGACGCGGACATTGTTTTGTGGGATCCCGATCGGCGGACCACCATCCGCAACGAGGATCAGCACCACAACATGGACTACACGCCCTATGAGGGGTTTGACGTCACGGGCTGGCCGGTTACGACGCTGTCGCGCGGCGAGGTCGTCTGGCAGGACGGCGCCATAAAGGCAGAGCCTGGGCGTGGACGTTTCATCGTCTGCGAGACGCCGGGTCCGATGGTTCAGGCGGCCAACAAGGGGGCCTAACCAGATTTCGCCAAATTCTTGATCGACGATGGCGCGTTGACATGCTTCGGTAGGGCGTGGCCGGCACAAAGCGATCGATTGGGGCGACGATGCGACTTCTTCTTTTGGCGGCGGTGTTCATGGTTCTTGCGTCACCGTTATCGGCGCAACAGACCATGGTGCCCGATGCAACCGCGCTCGCCGTCCAGGAAGGCCTGGCCGCGCTGGGTTACGATCCCGGCCCGACCGACGGCAAACCGGGACCGGCGACAAAGCGGGCGATCGAACAGTATCAGCGCGACAATCAGCTGCCGGTCGACGGTCTCGCGACACGGGAACTCGCCGAGCATATCGATATCGCCGTCGCGCGCGCCGACAGCTCGCCTGAGCTGATCCTGGCGCGCGGCAACATGCTGCGCAGCTATACCCGCGCCATTCAGGAAAAGCTGACGATATTGGGTTACGACCCCGGCCCCATCGACGGCGCCATCGGAAGCCAGACCCGCACCGCGATCATGCAGTACGAAATCGACAATGGCCTGCCCCAACGCGGCCAGGTCAGCAAGGCGCTTCTGGCGCACATGCACGGGCTGAACGGATCGTGAAGCATCAAGGCGAAGGGGCACCCAGCGGCCGCGCTGACTTCCGCCTCCACGCACCGGCGACGGCGCGCAACCGCGATGCCATTCTGGAAAAGGTCGGCGGTCTTGTCGCCGGTGACGACCGCGTTCTGGAGATTGGCAGCGGCACCGGCGAACACGCCGTCCATATCGCGCGCCAAATGCCGGACCTGGTGTGGCAGACCAGCGACCCGGACCCGACCATGCGGGCCAGCACCCAGGCATGGATCGACCACACCGGCGTCACGAACGTTCGCGAACCGCTGTCGCTGGACTGCGGCGTCGACGGCTGGTGGCGCGAGGTCGAGGTTGAACCGGATTTGGTCATCGCCATCAACTTCACCCACATTGTGCCGATCGCCTGCACTGACGGGTTGCTGGCCGGCGCCAGTGCGTTGCTGCACCCGCAAGGTCTGCTCGCGCTATATGGCGCCTTCACGTTCAATGGTGTCTATAGCGCCGCGACCAACCGCAGCTTCGACCGCATGCTGCGCCAGCAGAACGCGGCCTGGGGCCTGCGCGACCTCAACGACATCTCGGCCAGCGCCAACCGCCACGGCCTGAAGCTGGACAAGATCATCGCCATGCCGTCCAACAACCACATGGTGACGCTGCAACATGCTTAAGGCGCGTCCAGCTAGGATGTGTCCGCAAAAACAAGGGTTTGCCAGTGCCCGCCGTCATCTGCTAGTCCCTTCACGGCAGATTGACGGTCGGATCAACGAGCACGAGAAGACCAAGGGGTAGTGAGCGTGCGTCAAGGCAGTTGGGGATTACGCGAAACCGGGCGGCAACAGCGCCGTCGGCGCATCGCCTTCCTGATGCGGATACTGATCTATGTCCTCGTCGTGTGCGGCGTCGCCTGGTTCAGTTACAGCGAAGGCCAACGTATCTCGCAGAGCCGGATCGACAACCTGGAAAGCCAGGTGACGCAGATGCGCAACACGACCGACGAGGCGGTCGCCGCCGCGATCGAGGCGGAGAGTTCCGAACAGGAACTGCGTGCCGCCGTCGACACACGCGAAAGCGCCCTGCGCGACGAAGCCGCCGCCTGGCAACAACGCTATGAGTCCGAGGTACCACACGGCGAAGCCGCCGTGTTGTGGACTCAAGTGACCGAGCGCCTGGAAGAAGGCATCAGCGTCGAGCGGCTGGGCGAGACCATCGCCCTGGTCGAGGAAGAACGAAGCTGCGACTCCGCCGAACCGACCAAGCGCATCGTCGTCAAGACCGAGTTCCATGACGACACGGTCAGCGCCGCGAGCTTCGCCGATGGCCGCATCTCGGTCACCGGCAGCGGCGAAACGGCGACCGACGAGAACGGCTATCCCGCCGCCTGGTTCGATCCGGCCAAACCGGTATCGCTGGTGTTCTCCACCATCGGCGGCGGTGCCGAGACGGTCGAGGGCGCGCTGCCGGTCTATCACAACGTGCTCATCGGCAGCGACCAGTACCGCTTTGCCGTCAGCGAGGGACCGCCCGACTTCGCCATCGTCACCG
The DNA here is from genome assembly GCA_039028155.1 of Pseudomonadota bacterium. NCBI lineage: Bacteria > Pseudomonadati > Pseudomonadota > Pseudomonadota bacterium. The sequence continues at coordinate 72,451 of JBCCIS010000014.1, read as the reverse complement.
TCGAACGCTGCGACTATCCGTGAGCGATGCGATGAAGCGGGTACTCGCCTTCTGGTTCGGCGAGAATGGCGATCCTGACTGGGGCGCCATGCGCGAAGCGTGGTTCGAAAAAAGCGACGACTTCGACCGCGCCTGCCGCGACGGCTTTCTGGACCTGCACGAACAGGCAGCCTCGGACAAGCTGGACGACTGGATGGCCAGCGCGGACGGCACGCTTGCCTTGCTGATCCTGCTTGATCAGCTTCCACGCAATATGTTCCGGGGTTCGGCCCGCATGTACGCCACCGACAACAAGGCACTCGCCATCGCCGAGCACGCCGTGGCAAACGGTCTCGACGCCGAGATGACCGACGTCCAGAAGCTCTTTGCCCACCTGCCGTTCGAACACGCTGAAGATCTGGACCATCAAAAGCGCCACGTCGCCTATATCGACGCGAACTATCACGGTCCCAAACGCAAGGAATGCCAGGAGGCAGCAGCACGCCACTTGGAAATCATCGACCGGTTCGGGCGATTTCCCCACCGCAACGAGATCCTGGGCCGTGTGTCGACGGACGAGGAAATCGAGTTTCTGAAGGAGCCGAACTCCTCGTTCTAGCGCCCGGCGTAGTCTTCCAGTTTCTGGTGAAGCGCAGCAGCGATGGCGACACCCTCTTGCGCAACCCGTTCACGCGCCTTAAGCCGGCGCTCGCCCGGTAGCCGGGTGCCCGGCTGATCCAGGATCGCGGTAAACAGGGCGTCCGCGCGGGTTTCGAGATCACCGCCAAAGGCGCTGGGATCGAAGGCCAGGAAACACTGGCCGGTGCGCGGCGGACCACCCTCGTTGCCGCCGAAGGAACTGGCCTGATAGCCAAAGTTGGCGCCGCCCAATCCGGCGGCCATCAGTTCGATCAACAGCGCGAGGTTGGCGCCCTTGCGCCCGCCGGTCGGCACCATCGTGCCCTTCAGCGCCGCGTCGGGGTCGGTAGTCGGCTGGCCTTCGGCGTCGAGCGCCCAGCCCTCCGGGATCGGCTCGCCGCGCTGGGCGTGCACGACCACCTCGCTCTTGGCGACGACGCTCGACGACTGGTCGATGACGAGCGGTGGCTTGCCGGGGCGCGGACAGGCAAGCGCGATCGGATCGGTGCCGAACATGCCCTTGGCGCCGCCCCACGGCGCGATCGCCGCCGGTCCGTTGACGAAACCCAGCGCTAGCAAGCCCTGCTCCGCGATCCGTTCGACGTGATAGCCGACAACGCCGCAGTTATAGGAATTGGTGACGGTCATGACAGCCGCGCCTTGTGCATTGGCGGAAGCGAACAGCTCTGGCAGGGCAAGGTCGATGGCGGGATGGGCGAAGCCGGCGGCCGCATCGGCAACCACCGCGCCTGGCTTCGGCCTGGTGACGGTCGCCACGGCCTTGCCGTCGACCTTGCCGCACAGCACATGCTCCGCATAGGTCGGCAGGCGCGCCAGGCCGTGGCTATGAATGCCGTCGGCCTCCGCGGCAACGACCGAGCGAGTCACCGATTCCGCGTTGAGGTCGTCGGTTCCGCAGGCGCGGAGAACACGGCCGGTCAAATCGCCGACCGCGTCGAGCGTGAGTGTTGCCGTCTCCGTCATCGCCGAGGCCCCACCTGTTGAACGACCTCAGCATACGGCGAATCCTCCGGCGCGCCAGCCGGAAGGCCGCCCACCAACTTGGATCGTGACCGCCTGGGCACCCATCGTTATGATCGCGCGCCATGGAGAGGTCGGATCGTCCCCATACGCTGGTCACCATGTGCCTGCTGGCGGTTGTCGTCGGTATCGTCGCGGCCGCCGGCGCCTGGATCTTCAAGAAGCTGATTGCGTTCTTCCACAACGCACTTCTGCTTGGCCAGTTCGGCTGGTCCTACGACATCTCCGATTACATTGACGTCAATCCGTGGGGTCCGGGCATCATTCTGGTGCCGCCGCTGGCCGCGATCGTCGTCGCCTTCCTGGTCAAGACCTACGCGCCGGAGGCCAAGGGGCACGGCGTACCGGAAGTGATGGACGCGATCCACTACAACGAAGCGCGCATGCGTTGGCAGGTCGTGGTGATCAAAGCGGTCGCATCATCGCTGACAATCGGGTCCGGTGGCTCGGCGGGCCGCGAAGGGCCAATCATCCAGATGGGCGCGGCGATGGGTTCGGTTCTGGGCGCCTTTGTCGGCATGCCGCTTAACCAGCGCATCACGCTGGTCGCCGCTGGCGCCGGTGCGGGCATCGCCGCGGCCTTCAACGCGCCGGTCGGCGGTATCTTGTTCGCCGTCGAGCTGATCCTGATCTCGGTCAACGCGGCCAACCTGTTGCCGGTATCGCTGGCGACGGTCGTCGCCATCTGGCTGTCGCGCCTGGTCGAGGGCCGCTCACCCCTGATCGATATTCCCGAGTTGATGGTCCATGCGGGCGAGACGCTCTCGGTCTGGATCATGCTGCTGTTCGTGCCCCTGGGCATTCTGGTCGGCGTTTTGTCGGCGCTATTCATCTGGTCGCTCGACAAGGCCGAGGACCTGTTCGACCGGATTCCCGGCGGCTACTACGTGCAGCATGTCTTCGGTATGTTCCTGCTGGGGCTGATGATCTACGGCCTGTGGCTCTATGCTGGGCATTACTATGTCGAGGGCGTCGGGTACGCGTCGATCACGCAGATCCTGAAGACGATTCTGGCTGACCCCGTCTTCCTCTTGCTGCTGATGGTGTTCAAGCTGATCGCGACCTGCCTGACCCTGGGATCGGGCGCGTCGGGCGGTGTCTTTTCGCCCTCAATGTTCATGGGCGCAGCGCTCGGGGCGGCGTTCGGCCACCTGTGCCAGGCTTTCCTTCCGGGTATCGAAATCCCGATCGCGATCTTCGCCATCGCCGGCATGGCGGGCGCTGTGGCCGGTGGCACCGGCGCGGTGCTGACGGCGATCGCCATGACCTACGAGATGACGTTCGACTACAACAGCATGCTGCCGGTGATCGCGGTGAGCGTCATCAGCCTGGCCATGCGTCGTTGGCTCATTCCTGAGAGCATCTACACCATCAAACTGCTGCGGCGCGGCCATGTGGTGCCCGACGGGCTGCAATCCTCGGTCGACGCATCGCGCCATGTCGATCAGTTGATGAGCGCCAACTTCTGCGAATGCGACACCGGCTCCGTCACGAGTCACCAGGCCGGACAGACCAGTATCGTGACCACGGACGGCACGATCACCGGCGTCCTGGGTCCGGCCGCGCGCGCCGATGCCGATTTCACCAAGGGTTACATTATTGTCGAGCCAAACGCCTCGATGATTCCGACACTGCAGGCCATGGACCGTGCCGGCGCCAAGATCGCAGTCGTGTCGCGCGATCCCGGTTCGCGCAAGTTTTCCGATGTCCTGGGCGTCGTCACCGCGGCCGAGATCGGCGCCCATGTCGGCCACAGCTCGCTGATGCTGTCTTAACTCTTGGCGTTCACGCCCAGCCCCCGAAGCACCTCGTCAGCGAGTGCCAGAGACGATGTCAAACCGGGCGATTCGATACCGAAGAGGTTGACCAGGCCAGGCACGCCGTGGTCGGCCGGACCCTGGATGACAAAATCCGCCGCCGGCTCGCCGGGCGCCTGCACCTTCGGGCGAATACCGCTATAGCCGGGCTCCAACGCGCCGTTCTGGAGATCGGGCCAAAAGCGGCGAACGGCATCGTAAAAGACATCAGCGCGCGCGGGGTCGACATCGTAGTTGATGGTCTGGACCCACTCGGCATCGGGCCCAAACCGGCACTGGCCGCCCAGGTCGATGGTGACATGCACGCCGAGGCTGACCTGGTTGGGCGCGGGATAGATCAGGCGGCCGAACGGTGAGCGCCCGGAAAGCGTGTAGTAGCTGCCCTTCACCAGGTAGAGCGCCGGCACTTTGTCCACCGGCATACCGTCGATTGCTCCGGCAAGGTCGTTGGCGCCCAGGCCGGCCGCGTTCACCAGCAGGCGCGCGCGAAGCGTCATCGGCGCCGCGCCGCCGACGTTCAGGACGATGCCGTCATCGCCCGCCTCACCGCCGGTTACCGGCGCGTTGAGCGCCAACATGGCACCGGCGTCCTCGGCATCGCCCAGATAGGCCAGCATCAGGCCGTGGCTGTCGATGATGCCGGTCGACGGTGACAACAGCGCGCCCAGGCAGTGAACCACCGGCTCCCGCTCTGCGACCTCCGCCGGGCTCAGATGGATGAGGTCGTCGACACCGTTGACGGCAGCGCGCCGCTTCAGGTCGTCGAGCATCGGCAATTCACTCTCCTCGGTGGCGACGATCAGCTTGCCGCAGCGGTCGTGGCCGACCCCATGCTGCGCGCAGTAGTCATAGAGCCGGAGCTTGCCCTCAACACAGAGCCGTGCCTTCAGGCTCCCCGCGGCATAGTAGATCCCGGCATGGATGACCTCGCTGTTGCGCGACGACGTCACCGTGCCGAACGCCTCTTCGGCCTCCAGGACAATCACCTCGCGCCCTGCCCTGGCGAGTGCCCTGGCGACGGCCAAACCGACGACGCCCGCGCCCACGACAACCGCTTCGACCTGTTCCATGGCGCTCATCCCGGTGTGAATTGGGTCCGGCTGGTGGTCATAGGGGTTGGGTTAGTCTTGAGGCATAGATAGAATTGACATACATCGGAGCAGGCGCATGATCAGCGCCGGGGGAAGCTTCAACCTATTCACTACAGCGCTTCACGACTGGGAGGAAGAGCTTTGGCTAAACATGAGAAAATCAAACCGGCAGATGACAAGGTAACGTCGCGCCGGCGCTTTCTGAAAGGCGGCGGTGTGGCCGCGGTCGGGGGCGCGGCGGCTGTCGCCATGCCCCACGTGGCGCGCGCGCAAGACGCCAAGGTTATCAAGATGCAGGGCGCCTGGGGCGGCGGCATCTTCAAGGAATTCGCCGAAGACTACGTCACGCGCGTCAATCAGATGTCGGGCGGCACGCTGCGCATCGACTATTTGGACGTTGACGCGGTTGTGAAGACCGCTGAAATGCAGACTGCGGTAAGCGAAGAGGTTATCGACGCGGCCCATCTGGTGACCGCCTACTGGTACTCCAAGAACGCGGCGGCCTCGCTGTTCGGCACCGGTCCGTGCTGGGGCTGGACCGCCAATCAGCTGCTGGGCTGGATCAAGTATGGCGGCGGCCAGGCGCTCTATGACGAGCTGCTGAACGACATTCTGCGCCTCAACGTGGTCGGTTTCTTCTCCGGCCCGATGCCCGCGCAGCCCTTTGGCTGGTTCAAGGAGCACATCACCCAGGTCAGCCAGATTGACGGTATCAAGTACCGCACGGTCGGCCTAGCGGCCAACGTGCTCGCCGAGATGGGCATGGAAGTAACACAGTTGCCTGGCGGTGAAATTCAGCCGGCCATGCAAACCGGCCTGATTGACGCGGCGGAGTTCAATAACCCGACGTCCGATAAGGACTTCGGCATGCAGGACGTGTCGAAGCACTATCACCTGGCGAGCTTCCATCAGTCACAGGAAACATTCGAGATCATCTTCAACAAGGACGTCTTCTTCTCGCTGAGCGACACGGAACGCGCGATCCTGCAATACGCATCGGAATCGGCCTCGGCCGACATGTCGTGGAAGTATCAGGACCGCTACTCCAACGACCTGATCGCGCTGCAGCAGGAGTTTGGCGTCAACGTCTACCGCACGCCCGACGAGATCATGGCCGAACAGCTGAAGGCCTGGGACACGGTGTTGACGGACTTCGTCGACAACGATCCCTACTTCGCCAAGGTCGTGGACTCGCAGAAAGCCTGGGCAAAGCGTGTCGGCGCCTACGAGCTGACCAACGCGCCGGATTATGCGGGCGCCTATCGTCACTATTTCGGTGAACCCGTCTAGGCGGACGCCGCAGAAGACCTGAACCGGTATGGGCGGCGCCAAGTAAGGCGTCGCCCCTATCGGCGATAACAAGAACAGGTCCAACGATCAGGTGCGGGGCATGAAGCGCCTACTGTTTTCGATCGACAATCTCAGCGCGTGGACGGGCAAGGCGTTCGCGTGGTGCATCGTCGTCTTGACGTTCGCCACCTGCTACGAGGTCTTCGTCCGCTACGTCGTCAATCAGCCGACGGCGTGGGCCTTCGACATGAGCATCCAGATGTACGGTGCCCTGTTCCTGATGGCCGGCGCCTACACGCTATCGCGCAACGGCCATGTACGGGGCGATGTCATCTACCGGCTGCTGCCGATCAAGGCGCAGGCCAGCATCGATCTGCTCCTCTACTTCATCTTCTTCATGCCGGGCGCCATCGCGCTCATCGTCTCCGGCTATTTCTACGCCTATGATTCCTGGTTCTATAAGGAAGTCGCGTGGTCGAGCCCGGCGCGGATCCAGATCTATTTCTTCAAGACACTCATCCCGGTTTCCGGCGTGCTGCTGTTTCTGCAGGGCGTCGCGGAGATCGTGCGCTGCGTGCACTGCATACGGCGCGGCTACTGGTCCGAGCGCCTGGCCGACGTCGAAGAGACCGAGACCATGCTGATGCATGAGGCCGAGGACCTGCACGCCATTCACCATGACGATGAGGCGGCGTCCTTGGAAGCGCGGGAAAACAAACCTGAGGAGCCGAAGTCATGAGCGATCCCATGGTCGCCATTATGATGCTGGGGCTCTTCATCATCATCGTGTTGCTGGGTTTCCCGATCGCCTTCACGCTGATCGCGATGGGCCTGGGCTTCGGCTACTACGCCTACCTCCGTCCGGAACGGATGGACCACATCTTCGACAACCGGATCTTCGATCTGTTTGTCCAGAACACGTTCTCTGTCATGTCGAACGATGTACTGGTGGCGGTGCCGCTGTTCTTATTCATGGGCTACGTGGTCGAACGGGCCAACATCGTGAACCGGCTGTTTTTCAGCCTGCAGCTTGCCGCCCGCCATCTGCCCGGCTCCATGGCGGTCGCGGCGTTGGCGACATGCGCGGTGTTCGCAACGGCGACCGGGATTATCGGCGCCGTCGTCACGTTGATGGGCCTGCTCGCCTTCCCGGTCATGCTGCGCGCCGGCTATGACGAGAAGTTCGCGTCGGGCGTGATCTGCGCGGGCGGCTGCCTGGGCATCCTGATCCCGCCCAGCATCATGCTGATCGTCTATGCGGCGATTGCCCAGGTGTCGCCGGTCAGGCTTTATGCGGCCGCGCTCTTCCCCGGCTTTATGCTGGCAGGCCTCTACATGGTCTATGTCGTCGGCCGCGCCGCCTTGAATCCGAAGCTGGCGCCCAAACCGCCGGAAGAGATCGTCCCACCGATCGCGCAGATCGCGTTGCAGCTTTTGACCAGTTTCGTGCCGCTGGCCGTACTGATCCTCTCCGTATTGGGCGCGATCCTGATGGGCCTCGCGACACCCGCCGAGGCGGCAGGCGTCGGCTCATTCGGCGGCCTGTTCTTGGCCGTGTGCTACCGCGCGCTGACCTGGCAGCGGCTGAAGGAAGCGGTGTTCCTGACCGCGCGAACATCGGCGATGGTGTGCTGGCTGTTCGTGGGCTCGTGGACCTTCGCGTCCGTCTTCTCCTATCTCGGTGGCCACACGCTGATCGAGGAATGGGTGCTGGCGGCCGAGCTGTCGCCGGTCGAGTTCCTGATCCTGGCCCAGCTCATCATCTTCCTGCTCGGCTGGCCGCTTGAGTGGAGTGAGATCATCATCATCTTCGTGCCGATCTTCCTGCCGATGCTCGCGGTCTTCAACATCGACCCACTGTTCTTCGGCGTGCTGGTCGCGCTCAACCTGCAGACCTCGTTCCTGACACCACCAATGGCAATGGCGGCGTATTATCTGAAGGGCGTGGCGCCACCCCATGTCGAGCTGATCAACATCTTCAAAGGCGTCATGCCGTTCTTGAGCATGGTCTTTATCGCCATGGCGCTGCTCTATGTGTTCCCGGAGATCGCGCTGTGGCTGCCCGTCTTCTTCTTCGGTTGATGGTCGCCTAGGTCATGGCCGATGAGTTGTCGCAGCTTGGCCTTCGCGCGGCCGCCGAGGGTATCGCAGCCGGGCGGTTTTCGTCGGAGGATCTGACACGCGCCTGCCTGGCGCGTATCGAGAAGTTCGACGCCGAGATAGAGGCCTGGGCCTATCTGGATCGCGAACACGCGCTGGCGCAAGCGCGCGATGCCGACGATCAGCACCGGCGCGGGCACGAACACGGGCCCCTGCATGGCGTGCCCCTGGGCATCAAGGATATCTTCGACACCAAGGACATGCCGACCGAGGACGGGACGGTGCTGCACGCCGGACGCACACCCGGCTATGACGCTGCCTGTGTGGCCAATCTGCGTAGCGCCGGCGCGGTCCTGATGGGCAAGACGGTGACCGCCGAACTTGCCACGTCGACCGACTCGCCGAAGACGCGCAACCCCCATAACCACGAGCGCAGCCCCGGTGGTTCGTCGTCCGGATCAGCCGCAGCGGTCGCGAGCTACATGGTGCCGGGCGCGACGGGAACCCAGACGGCCGGCTCCGTCATCCGTCCGGCGGCCTTCTGCGGCGTCTATGGTTACAAACCAACCTTCGGTCTGATCTCGCGCCATAGGGTGCTCGGTATCTCGCGTACGCTGGACACGGTGGGATCATTCGCGCGTTCACTCGGCGACGTCGCTCTGCTCGCTGAATGCATGATGGGTTACGACGACCGCGATCCCGACATGGTCAACCGGGCACGCCCCTCTGTCGCCGCGGCATCCGATGAAACGCCGCCACTGCCGCCGCGCCTTGCCTTTGTCCGCACGCATGTCTGGGATCAGGCTGACGGTGAATGCCAGGAAGCGCTGGCGGAACTGAAAGACGCCCTGGGTGACCGGATCGCCGATATCGACCTGGGTGCGACTTTCGCGACAACGCACGACACGTTCCAGACCATCTGCGCCGTCGAGTCGGCGGCAAGCCTGGTGCGCGAATACGACACGGGCAAGGACAAGCTGACCCCGTCCGTCGCCGCGCTGATCGAAGAAGGCCGGTCCATCGCCGCCGTCGACTACGTCGGAGCAAAGAACCGGCGCGCCGACCTCGATCTCCTGCTGGACGAACTATTCGGCGACTATGACGCGGTTTTGACGCCCGCCGTGACAGGTGTGGCACCGGGTCTGGACAGCACCGGCAATTCGACCTTCAACCGCCCGTGGTCGCTGATGGGCGTGCCGGCGCTGAATCTGCCGCTGCTGGCGAACGAGGCCGGCATGCCGATTGGCGTACAGCTGGTCGGCGCGCGTCATCACGACGTCAGGTTGATGCGCACCGCCCGTTGGCTGTTAAATGAACTGGACATCGATCAAGCCGGAGACCACTCATGAAGAGCGGATGGGACAACCTGATCACGGGCATCATCGGCATGGCATTGATCGGCGCCTTTCTGATCGGTCTTGCCATCTCGATCGGCTCGATCCCGTTCGGCGTTATCGTTGTCGGCGTGTTGGCGCTCGCGCTCTATGAGTTCTACGAGTCCGCCGTATTGCCGCTGAAGGGATCGCGCGACGATTGAGGCGTGCGGAAGCCGGCGCGCACCCAGCGCACCGCCGGTACCGCGACGATCAGCACCAGGGCGATCAGCAGCAGCGTGTAGAGCCAGGCGAGCCGGTCGACATCAAGCGCCTCGTGATAATGCGTCCATCGGTAGGACGCCAGGACACGTTCTTCGCAGAACATGGCAAGCGCCTCGATCTGATCGGGGGCGCATTCGGCGGCGACGGCCGCATCGATCTGGTCACGCCCCGGCGCGCCCTCTTCCGGCAAGCCGTAAGGTTCGTTGACAAGCAACGCCAAGAGCGCGAACGCGGCTGCGAACAGGCAGAAAAACACAACCGCCAGGCGGTCGAAACCCAGCTTGTAGCGGTCGCGCAGCTTCTGTCGTCTCTGAGCCATCCTGCTCCTTCGTGTGTCGCCCTCGCCCTTGTGCTATACAGACTACATGGGGCGACGGCGAGGCCTGCTCAGCGGGTATAGTGCAGGAAGCGATTGGTGTGAACTTTCCGGAAGGCGCGGCCACCCGGCGCGCCATGCCGCGCTGATCCGAAAGCGACTTTCAGCACTCGATATCAACGACCTGAAGCAACGCGCCAGCGACGCCGAGCGCGAACTGCACAATCTGGGCATCACGTTTACCGTCTACTCCGACAAGAATGCGATCGATCGCATTTTGCCCTTCGATGTCGTGCCGCGTCCGCTGTCCCATGAGGACTGGGAGATCATCGACAGCGGCGTCAAGCAGCGCGTCGCCGCCATCAACCTGTTTCTGCACGACGTCTATCACGACAAGATGATCCTGAAGGACGGCGTGGTGCCCAAGGATCTGGTTCTGGGCAACGAGAACTATCAGCCGGCGATGGAGGGGCTCGCGGTGCCGCACGGCACCTATGTGCACATATGCGGCATCGATCTGGTGCGCGACGAAAAGGGTAAGTTCAACGTGCTGGAGGACAACGGCCGCTGCCCGTCCGGCGTCTCCTATGTTGTCGAGAACCGGCACATGATGATGCGCGCCTTCCCCGATCTGTCGGAAGGCATCGATATCCTGCCGGTCTCCGACTATGGCGTTCGGCTGCATCAGGCCCTGGTCGAGATCGCGCCGCCAAACCGGCAGGAGGCCCAGGTCGTCCTGCTGTCGCCGGGTGTCTACAACTCCGCCTATTTCGAGCACATCTTCCTGGCCCGCGAGATGGGCGTGCCACTGGTCGAAGGCAGCGATCTGTTTGTCGAGAACGACCGCGTCTACATGAAGACGACCGAGGGACCAGCGCGGGTCGACACCATCTATCGGCGCATCAGCGACGACTTCCTGGACCCCAAGGCCTTCAATCCGGCGAGCATGCTGGGCGTGCCCGGCGTCATGGCGGCCTACGCGCGCGGCAATGTCGGGCTGGCCAACGCGATCGGCACGGGCGTCGCAGACGATAAGGCGGTCTATGCCTATATGCCGCGCATCATCCGGTACTACCTGGATGAAGATCCGATCATCGCCAATGTGCCGACCCATATCTGCCGCGAAAAGGAAGGGCTAGCCTATACGCTGGACCACCTGGAGAAACTGGTGGTGAAGCCGGTCGGCGAGTCCGGCGGCTACGGCATCACCGTCGGCCCCCACGCCAGCAAGCGCCAGCTCGCGCAGTGCCGCGCGGCGGTCAAGAAGGATCCCGCCAACTATATCAGCCAGCCGATGGTGCATCTTTCCGTCTGCCCGACCTTGATCGGCGATGGGCTGGAGCCGCGCCATGTCGATCTGCGTCCGTTCGCCGTGACCGGCAAGGACACGTGGGTCTTGCCCGGCGGCCTCTCCCGCGTCGCGCTGCCGCGTGGCTCCCTGGTCGTGAATTCGTCTCAGGGCGGCGGTTCAAAGGATACCTGGGTCCTTGCGTAATCTGCTGGCACGGTTCGCGGCGAACGCGTTCTGGACCGGGCGTTACATGGAACGCGCGGAGAATTTGGCGCGCATCCTGGACGTCAACGAGACCTTCGCGCGCGGCGGCACGGAGGAGGAGAGCTGGCTGCCGATCGTCAGGCTGCATGCCGACGAGGACCTGTTCTTCAGCCGACACAAACGGGCCGCCGTAGATCGGGTCGTGCACTTCTATACGATCGACCGCGACAACCCGAGTTCGATCATCGCCAGCATCATCCACGCGCGCGAGAACGCGCGCACCATGCGTCATGTCATCAGCACGGAAATGTGGACGCAGTTGAACGTGTTCCACGGCTGGATCACCGAACTGAACCGTCGCGACATCCGGCTGAACAATCTGTCGCGGGTCTGCGCGACGATCAAGGAGAGTTGCCAGACCCATGCCGGTATCGTGCAGGGTACGCTTTATCGCGATCAGGTCTGGTACTTTTACCTGCTGGGCAAACACATCGAACGCGCCGGCCAGACATCGCGCCTGGTGGATATCAAATCCCATCTGCTGGAGAACCCGATCGGCGAGGCCGAGGTTGCCGCGGATATCTCCCAGTGGAACGCATTGTTGCGCTCGGCCGCCGGCTATCATGCCTTCCGCCGCGTTCATCCACGCGGCATCGAACCGGACCGCGTCATCGAGTTCTTCTTTTTCAATGACGGCTTCCCGCGCTCGGTCATCTCGTGCCTGGACCGGGTGGATACGTTGCTGGCCGGCTTGGCCAAGGCCAACCTGACGGCCGCCCAGGATCTGCGCGACAACCTGGCGCCGTTGCAGGATCTGATCCACGCCGGCAACGTCCAGGAGGTCCGCCGCCTGGGCCTCAACGCCTTTGTCGACGACCTGCAGCGCGAGCTCGACAGTTTCTCAAACGAATTGGTCGAGCGCTTCTTTCACTAAACAAACGCTTGCTTCTTAGGGTATTGCCGCATCGATAGCACCTGCACCGCTTGCATGGACTATCCCGCACATGAATGACTGTGATCCCTGACAATCCTCCGCAGATTGCACCATCAACCGTTCTGCCTCCTGAGAATGGCCGATGCCTCGAAGGTATTGCGCCAGGAAAAAGCGACAGCCTGCAGTTTGGCACGCCTGGATGCTGCTCATATCGTCGGTCGCCATCATGACGGCACTCATGTTGCCCGCGAAGAGGTCGAGGACGAAGTCAACATCCGGCGGACGATCGATGCTGAGCTCGTTTCGATGTCTCAGCGCATGCGCCACGCCTGGATCGTCGTTGCGCTGATGGGCAATCATGGCGACCCAGAACAAGGGGTGCTCGTATGGATCAACACCGATCCACCGCTGGGGCCGCCTTAAAGCGTCGGCCAGTTGCCGTTCTGCGGTATCGGATTGGCCGCGCACATAGTTCAGCATGCCGTGAAGTGCCAAGTATGAGCCCGGGCAGACATTGGGTTCCATTGCTTCACAGTACGGCACCTCGGTGAACGTCGGTAAGCCATCCAGCGCCAACTGACCGGTCATGAGCTGAAGCCGAGTGCTACGGGTGGTCATGTAGTCCCAAACAAGGGACGCCGCTGTTGCCCACTCAGCTTGAGATGTAAGGAGGAGGCGTTCGTACGCATGGACGCCACCGGAGAGAGGCTCGCGAAGTTCTAAGTAAGCGTCTTGGGCTTCGTCGTAGCGTCCTTCAGCTTCGAGAATCGCGGCCTCGGTGTAACGACGAAACCAAGGTGCCCAAGATGCATCTTTAGCGGAATTGTGGATGACGCAATCATCGATTTGTTCGTTCGTCGCCCCCTCGCCCAAACTGCCGATGCACCAGAAGTCGCGGTGTAACTGATCCGACCGCGCGGTGCAGCCGATCATGAACCCGACTTGCCCGGAGCCGTTTCGCGAAAGTGCCTGGCAGTGCATGAGGATGCCGAAGGCCGTGTTGACGACACCGGTCAACCATTGCGAGTACTTGGGGTCGTCACGGTCTGCCAGCGACGTATCAATCTGAAGAGCTTCGGAAGACTGAATGGCGCGCTGCCAGCGATTATCGATGGTTTCGGCCGCTTGCCACATGTCACCGCCCGCGACGATTAGTGCGGCGTCATCGTCGAGAGGCACGATTTGCTTGACTGGGTTGATGAACGGCGCGTCCGCGAACGCTGGTCCAGTGAGCCAAACCAGCACCAGCAGCCATCCGACACCCAATGCGGAAAGGTGGTTCACATCGGCTCCAAACCAGGCGCAATCAATCCAACCCATAGTAGTATAACATAGATTCGCCTCCCCCAAAGGAGGGTGTTCAGCAGGCCAGAATTGACTGTTTTCCCGGGGTAGCCAGCTACCAGCCAAGCGATTGGCAAATGCGGCCCGAGCCGCCTATGATCCCGCGCGCCGGCGGAAAGGCCGGCCCTGACGATTTCACCTTGCCGTCGTCGATTGAGCCCTGATGCGCCGTTTGACCATTCATCACGTGACGACCTATCGCTACGCCAAGCCGGTCAGCTTTGGTGAGCATCGACTGATGTTCCGGCCGCGTGACAGTCACGACCTGCGTCTGATCCACACCGAGCTCTCGATCTCACCGGCGGCCCGCATCCGCTGGTATCACGACGTCTTCGGCAACTCGATCACGATCGCCAATTTCGACGACATGGCCGACGAGCTGCGGTTCGAGAGTACGATCGAGCTGGAACACTACGGCGTTCAGACCACCGAGTTTCCCATTGAGCCGTTTGCCAGTTTCCTGCCCTTTACCTATCCGCCGGAGGAACTTCCGGATCTCACGCGCACGACGGAGCGCTACTACTTCGATCCGGAGCGACTGATCGATGCCTGGGCGCAACGCTTCCTGAATCCGGGCGGCCGAAGCTCGACGCAGGAAGTTCTGGTCGCGATGACCAACGCGATCAAGGACGAGTTCACCTATCAGGTGCGCGAACTGCACGGGGTGCAGACGCCGATCGAGACACTGAACCTGGGCAGCGGCAGTTGTCGCGATTACGCTGTGTTCTTGATGGAGGCCGCGCGCAGCCTGGGCCTCGCCGCGCGCTTCGTCACCGGCTATGTCTATGACCCCGCGCTTGACGGCGGGGCGAACCAGGGCCTGCGCGGCGCGGGCTCTACACACGCGTGGGCGCAGATCTACCTGCCCGGCGCCGGCTGGGTCGAGTTCGACCCGACCAACGGCATGGTCGGCGGCGCCAACCTGTTCCGCGTTGGCGTCGCGCGCACGCCTGAACAGGCGGTGCCGCTTCAAGGCACCTTCATCGGTGACCGCGGTGATCTGCTGGGCATGAATGTCGAGGTCAAGGTGACATCCTCCGATAACGGCACGGCCCTGCCCCGGGCCGTCTGAGCGTCACGTCGTCCCGCCATGTTGCGGTTGCGTGACCGTTCGATGAAGTTTCTGTCTTAAAGGCACTTCTATTGTGCCGCTTTCGCAAATCTTACACCAAGTCTTGTTAGACCCCCGGCGATCAACGCGTCGACCTCTCGCAACTGGAAGCGGCGGATTTGGGGTATGCATGGCCATCGGTCACCAAGCCGGTACCGTTCAATTTGGATTTCCGACATTCATCTGGGAACGCGGGGGTGCCAGGCAGAGATGCTGCTGGACTTCCTGCGTCACACGGAATCGGAGTATCTCTATCTCGTCGGCGACATCGTCGACGGCTGGCGCCTGAAGAAGTCATGGTTCTGGGCGCAGAGCCATAACGACGTGGTGCAGAAGCTTTTGCGCAAGGCGCGCAAGGGCACCAAGGTCATCTACATTCCCGGCAATCACGACGAAGCGCTGAGGGACTATGCCGGCCATCAGTTCGGCGGCGTCCATGTCGCCGGCGAGATCGTCCATACGACGGCCGACGGCCGGCGTCTTCTGGTGCTGCACGGCGACGAGTTCGACGGCGTCGTGAAACACGCCAAGTGGCTGGCGCTGTTCGGCGACTGGGCCTACAACACCGTGCTCGCCCTCAACATCTGGTTCAACGTGGTGCGCCGCCGGCTGGGCTTCGGATACTGGTCGCTGTCGGCCTATCTGAAGAACACGGTGAAGAACGCGGTCAAGTATGTCGACCGGTTCGAACATGTGGTCGCCGAGGAAGCACGCCGGCGCGATGTCGACGGTGTCGTTTGCGGGCACATCCATAAGGCTGAGATCCGCGAGATCGATGGCATACTCTACTGCAACGACGGCGACTGGGTGGAGAGTTGCTCGGCCCTTGTCGAACACTCAGACGGCCGGCTGGAGATCATTCACTGGTCGACGCCCCAAAACGTCTCCGCCAAACCGCCGCGCATGCGCCGCACAACCAACGTCCCCGTTCCCGGCTAATGCGCATCGCCATCGTGACCGACGCCTGGTTCCCGCAAGTGAACGGCGTCGTCAGGACGCTGTCGCGCGTTAAACGGGAACTCCAGACGATGGACCACGCGGTCACCGTCATCTCGCCCGACCTCTTCACCAACCTGCCCTGCCCGACCTATCCGGAGATCCGCCTGGCGGTGCTGCCGGGCCGCGGCGTGCGCCTACGGCTCGACGAGGCGGCGCCCGACGCCATCCATATCGCCACCGAAGGGCCTTTGGGTTGGGCGGCGCGCGGTTACTGCCGGCGTCGCGGCCAGCCATTCACGACGTCGTTCCACACCCGCTTCCCCGAATACGTCCATGCCCGCAGCGGCATCCCGCCGGGCTGGCTCTATCGCCTGCTGCGCCGCTTCCATGGCGCCGGCGAAGGTATCATGGTGGCGACCCGGACGATCCGGCGCGACCTTGAGACGCGTGGCTTCGACAACATCAGGGACTGGACGCGCGGCGTCGATACCGAGCTGTTCCGGCCGCGCGAACTGATCAGCGAAACGACGTCGCTGACGTCCTTACCGCGCCCTATCCATCTCTACGTCGGGCGCGTCGCGGTGGAAAAGAACATCGGCGCGTTCCTGGCGCTCGATCTGCCGGGCAGCAAGGTGGTCGTCGGCGACGGCCCGCAACGCAAGCAACTGGCCGGCGAACATCCCAACGTCGTCTTCACCGGCGCCAAACACGGCGAGGAACTGGCCCGGCACTATGCCGACGCGGACGTCTTTGTCTTCCCCAGCCGCACCGACACCTTCGGCCTGGTGCTGCTGGAAGCCATGGCGGCCGGCGTGCCGGTCGCGGCCTATCCGGTGCCAGGCCCGCTCGACGTGGTCGACGGCTCAGGCGCGGGCGTGCTGCATGACGATCTGAAGACCGCGGCTACCGAGGCGCTCGCCATACCCCGCGAAACCTGCCGCGACCACGCGATGACCTATTCCTGGCAGCGTTGCGCACAACAGTTCCTGGACAATCTGGCGCCGTTTCGCTGAACCGACAGTCTAGTCGACAGGCACGCGCTCCAGCACGCCGCGTTCTTCGCCGCAGGTGCTGCAGCGGCAGTCTTGGATGCGCCGGCGCGGCTTGCGAACGAAGTGATAGAGCTCGCCGCAGGCAACGCAGCGCCAGATGACAGAGGCCTGGCTCTCGCGCGACAGATAGGGGATGTCGTGATGCACGACCGGTAGCTCGCCGATCATGACCATGGTGGCGCGCCACAACGGTCCGTGCTTGCACGATTTGCCGTAGTGAAGGTCCGCCAGGATGTGCGCGCATTCGTGCAGGAACGTCGCGTCGCGATCGCTCTCGCGTCCCGCCGGCAACAGATCGCGGTGCAGAACGATGCGCTTTTCAGACGTATAGGCCTTGCCGGCACAGAGCTTGCCACGCGCGGAGATTTCAACGCGCGACGCCAGGCAGGCTTCATAGGCCGCACCGTAGCGGTTGGCCCGCGCCAACTGCTCGAGAACGCCCCAATGGGCTGCGACTTCTTCAACGCGGCCCAGAAGAGAGCCGCCACGGACACGCTGCGTCATCGCTCGTGAAGGTGATGGTCCGACGCATCGTTGTCCAGTCAACTATCCCCAGGGCAGTGTTTCAGGTGCCGGTTTTCTCGGTGATCCTGGTCAGGCAGCAACCTTCCTTGCCGGGCGACCACAACTCGATCTCATAGGCAAAACCCGCCGTCTCCAACGTGGCTTCGTCGAGCGCCGAGGCGCAATGCAGGAGCGTGCCGATTTCAGCGTCGCTGCAGCCGGCCTCGACCCAGGCGTCCTTGATCGGACAGCTCATCATCTGAACCTCCAGGCAGGTGTCGTCGAGGCGCCTTACATCGGGCAAGAACGTCGCGCCGTCGTCGGGGGATCTAGCGAAGCCCTCGGCCATGCCGGCAAAGTCACGCGGCGCGAAACACGCCAGCGCTTCGCCAATCGGCTTGCCGTAGGCATAGCTCGCGGCGCGCATCACGCTGATGGCTTCGTCTTCGCCATAACGCTCTTTGAGTTCACGAAAAACCGTCAGATACATCCTGCCGCGGTCTTTGATGGCGTTGTAAACGAGGGGGTTGGGATTCCGATTGGCTTGTTCTTTGACCATATGGGCCGCTCCGAGCTAGACCGATTGGGAGCGGGAAGACTGAAAGCCTCTCCGGACACCGAGCAAATCAGAAGATCTCTCGCCCAGGCTTAGAAAAACTGAGTCGAGCGCCACTCCTAAGCATGCTGTTTTCCGCGCCGAGGAAACAATGACGTACAGAATCCCCCCACTGAACGGATTGCGCGCCTTTGAAGCGGCGGCCCGGAACCTGAGTTTTAAGCTTGCGGCGAACGAACTTGGCGTGACCGCGGGTGCGGTGAGCCAGCAAGTCAAGAAGCTGGAGACGTCACTCGGCATCGCGCTGTTTCGCCGCTTGCCTCACGGGCTCCTGCTGACGGAGGAAGGCGAGGCCTATCACCCCAGGATCTCACGCGCCCTAGAGGACCTGACCGAAGCGACTGAAGCGATCGCGCCGGACCTCAATGCCAGAAAGTTCTTACTCGGCCTGTGCCCTAAAGCCGCCGGCATGCTGCCCAAGAGATGGCCACGCCACTCATCTGCACTCGACAACTTCGTCAGTGACAACCGCAGCACGTCGGACCTGGCCTTGATCCTGGACAACAAACTCGACTGTCTGGTGCGCACAGGCGTCGGCGCGGCCGGCGGCTTGAGCGCGATCACGATCGAGGGCGGAGCTCCTTCTCCTGGGGACGAGCCGCTTCAGTTCATCTGCCGCAACGGTCTGATCGAATGCCGGCAATCGAGAGCCATCATCGCGGATCTAAGGGCCTGTATGGCCTGAGACGAGCAACAGGCTAGCGGAGACGCCTGCTCCCATCCGTCTGATCAGTCCCGCAGCAGCGAGCGTGCGATGACGAGGTTCTGGATCTCATTGGCGCCGTCGAGCCACTCGGCCATCTTGGCGCTCGCCAGATGACGCGCCAGCGGATGACCGGCATCGTGGCGGAAGCCGATAGCGCCCATGATCTGCGTCAGCTTGGAAATCGTCCGCACCGCCGCCCGGCTGCCGAACTTCTTGGCATGCGCCGCAGCGACCGTCGCGTTCTCGCCGGCATCGAACAGATCCGCCGCGTGGCCGGTCAGGAGGCGCGTGGCCTCCAGGTCCGTCGCCGCCTCGGCAAGCTGCCATTGCACGCCCTGGAAATCGGCGATCGTCTGACCAAACGCCGCGCGTTCGCGGGTGTGGGCAAGAGCCGCGTCCAGACTTGCCGCCATCATGCCGGCGGCCATGGCGCCAACGCCGATGCGCGCGATGTCGATGCCGCCCATGGCGCCTTTGAACGCGGCCTCGGGCTCCAGGAGCATGGCGTCGCGGCTGAGTTGCACGCCTTCGAACGTCACACCACAGGTGCCGAGTGCGTGGCCGCTCAGCATATGATAGGCGGGCTGCCGTTTGATGCCGGGCGTGTCGGCGTCAACCAGGAAGCCCGCGATGCCGCGCCAGCCCTTCGCCGGGTCGGTCTGGGCGAAAACCAGCATGACACCGGCGACGGCACCATTGGAAACCCAGGCTTTCTCGCCGTCCAACACCCAGCCGTCGCCATCGGGCCGGGCACGCGTGGTGATCGCGGTGGCATCGCTGCCGCCCCGGGGCTCGGTCAGCAGAAAGGCGCCGATCACCTCACCCGTCAGCATGGCCTTCAGGTAACGCTCGATCTGGGCCGGTGAGCCGTTGCGGGCCAGGTTTCCGGCGAGGTTGCCGTGGACCTTGAACGCGAAGGCCAGCGCCATGTCGGCGCCGGCCAGAACCTCGTCGATCGCCGCGGTCTGTTTGAGGCCGAGGCCATGGCCGCCAGCCTCCGGAGGCACCATCAGGCCCAGGAGACCCGCTTCGGCCGCGGTCTTGAAGAGCTCGGCCGGCATGCGCCGCTCGCGCTCCCAATCCGCGGCCGCCTCGACCACGTGGTCGGCGGCGAAACGGCGCGCCGCGTTAACCAATTCGCCAGTCCGGTCACCTGAATGAACGTTCATGAACTCCCCTTAAAGCTGTGATTTTATCCACAAGATGTGCGCGCCATCACGACAAGCATACCCTATCTCGATAGATCCATTGACATCAGGGCCTTAGAAGATCACAACCGATGCCACTGAAATTGCCCGCTTATCTCGCTGACGGTTACTTGACCTAACAGCGACAAGCAAAGGTCGACATAACAAACATGACGTTCCCAAACGACCCATCGAGCCGCGCCCCTAGCCAGATTGGCCAGACCTGCGGAAGGCTCGCCGGGGCATGTTTGCTTGCGGTCGGCCTGGCCTTTACGGCCACGGGCCCCGCACACGCCATTTCAAGCGGTATCGAGCAAGGTCAGGCCCAGGCCGACGGCCTGGTGCGCGATCTGCAGGACGAACTGCGCCGCCTGGGTTTCTACGCCGGTCCGGTTGACGGCATCCTGGGCCCGATGACCAACCAGGCAATCAGCGAAGTGCAGCTGGCAAGCGGCTGGCCGGTGGACGGCCTGCCGAGCCGCGAACTGCTGGATCATCTCTATAGTCAGCAGGATAAGGCCCAGGCGCTTCTGGACCATCTTGAAGACAATCGTGTCGAGCAGATCGACGATGCCCGCGAGGTGCTGGCGGCCAGCGAAGCGACCCAGGATCTGCTTTCACCGGTCCTGGGCGGCCCGTTCCTGGACAGCGTTGCCGAAGAAAACTGCGCCAACGAGCCGACAACCGCCTGCCTGCTGGATCACGCCATCGCCGCTGCCCGCGAGATGAACGATGTCGAGCGACGCAGTTTCGCGTTCCTGCAGATTGCCGAAGTTCAGATCGCCATGGGTCAGGTCGAGGCAGCGCGCCAGACCCTGCGCCGCATCCGCGATCCCCGTTACATCATCAGCGCCCTCGATGTGCTCGCGATGGGCCTCAGCAACCAAGGCCGATACGACGAAGCGCTGGAACTGATCGACGTCGTGCCGATCGTGCGCATCAAGATCGCCGGGCTGGACGCCGTCGCCCGCGCCGCGCACGAAGCCGGCGAGCCGGCAGTCGTCAACCGCGCCGTTGCCGAGGCCCGGGCGACAATCGAGAGCGACGAAGGTGCCGCGATCAACCCGTGGCGCCTGATCGAGTTCTCCCAGATGCTGCACGCGGTCGACCGGACCGACGATGCCCAGGCTGTACTGGAGCGCGCCTCCGCGGCGACCCTTGCCGTCACCGAGGTCGAGGCGCGCGACCGCATCACGCCGCAGATCGTCACGACCCTGCTGATGGTTGATCGGCTTGAGACGGCGCGGCAGTTGACCGTGGCCATTCGCACCCCCGATCACCGCGCGTTGGCCGAGCTGGCCCTGGTCCGCTACCTGGTCGATCATGGCGACTACGCCAGCGCCCATCAGGTCTCCGCCGCCATCGTGCCGGCCGAGTACCGCAGCCTGGCGCTTGCCGCCAGCGCCAGCGGTCAGGATGGCACCGCCGCGCGGACTATCCTGAACGAAGCGCTGGATGCCGCCCGCGAGATCCCCTTCAAGCGCCGCCGGGACGAGGCCTATTCGGTCATCGCCCAGGGCCAGGCCGCGATCGGTGACAGCGCCGCCGCTCTGGAAAGCGCCGAACTGATCGAGGACGACGCGCTGAAGGCCGGCACCCTGTTCGCCATGGCCGACGACAACGCGCCGCTCGCCTTCGCCGCGCGCCGGGCCCTCGACGACGTCAATCAGGCCTATCGCCGCTCGCTCCTGCAGCTTCATCTGGCCGTTGAACTGGCCGATGCCGGCGACCAGAACGCCGCCGACGACAGCCTGGACGACGCGGTCGCCAGCGCCTTCCAGGTGGCATCCGACGCCGAGCGCGCCCTGGCGCTCGCTCATTCGGCCGAGACACTCGCCGCCATTCACCGCTAAGCGGCGGTTTCCAATACTGTCGACGTAAGGGCGTAGCGCAACGCCAATGCACATTCGCGTGGCCTCGCAATCATTAGAGATTTTTGCTCTAATGTGGCGTTGAATTGAACTGTTTTCAGCTAACGCCATGGCACCCAGGCTTGGGATCAATCATCTGCAGATGCTGACGGCCATCGTCGAGACCGGCACGGTCGCCGACGCCGCGCAGCTTCTGGGCGTCACGCCGTCGGCGCTCAGTCACCGGATCCGCGAGGCGGAGCGGCGTCTGGACCTCGCCCTCTTCACCCGGCTCGGCCGGCGCCTGCGCCTGACGCCGGCGGGCGAGCTCCTCCATCAGGCGTCCGCGCGCCTGCTCGACGAGCTCGAGCAGGTCGAAACGGCCGCCCAGAAGATGGGTCACGGGATCGAAGCGGTGGTGCGGCTGGGGGTCGCGACCTACAGCAGTTACCACTGGCTGCCGGACTTCCTGAACCGCCTGCACGAAGCGGCACCGGCGATCGAGGTCGAGCTGATGGCGAACGCCGTCCAAAGGCCGCTGGCCGCGCTGCAGGAAGGCGATATCGATCTGGCGGTTGTGCCCGATGCCCTGATCCCGGCAGGCATGACATCCCTGCCGCTGTTCGATGACGAGCTGGTCGCCATCATGTCGCCGGAGCACCGGCTGGCGGCGCGCGACAGCGTTGAAGCCACTGACTTCCGCGACAACGATGTGCTGACCTATAGTTTCACCAACCTGCCCGGCCACGAACTGGATCTGTTCTGGCGCCCGGCCGGCGTGTCGCCGCGCCGTATCATCCGGGTCGAACTGATCGACGCGATCGTGGATCTCGTAAAGGCCAATCTGGGCGTCGCCATCGTGCAGCGCTGGGCCATAGCGCCACATCTCGAGAGCGGCGCGCTCGCCGCGTGTCGTCTGACTGACCGGGGTCTCACCATTCCCTGGAGCGTCGCGCGGCGTAGCACCGGTGACCAAGACAAAGCGGTCGCCACCGTCGCCGAACAACTGGCCGACTGGTGCCGGGTACACGAAGGCGGGTTCGCGGCAAGCAGTTGAACAGGCTAGCCGCTGCCCTCTATAGAGTAACAGGATGGAGCAACGGAGAGTGCCGCGATGGTCAGCAACCGAAGCGAAGACGTGCGCCGCTATGCGGAGGATAACTTCCAACAGACGGTGAAGCGTCTGGGCGGGTACATCGCCTATCCCGCAATCTCGTGCGATCCCGATCACGCCAAGGATGTCGTGGCGCTGGCGCACCGGATCCGCGACGACTTGGACGCGCTCGGCTTTGATAACGCACAGGTGTTGGAACTTGACGGCGCGCTGCCTGCCGTCGCGGCGCAACGTATGGACGCCGGACCGGGCAAGCCAACGGTTCTGATCTACGGCCACATGGATCTGCAGCCGGTCAAGGGCGAGCCGTGGAACACGCCACCCCATGAAGCGGTCGAGATCGACGGCAGGCTCTATGCCCGCGGTTCCGGCGACGACATGGGCGGCTGGGTCAGTCACCTCGCGGCCATCGAAGCCTGGCTTGCGGTCGCCGGCGCGCTGCCGGTCAACGTCAAGCTGATCATCGAGGGCGAAGAGGAAATCGGCTCGCCCAACCTGGTCGGTTACATGGACGCCTACCCCGACGTCTTCGACGCCGACGCCATGGTGCTGACCGATTGCGACAACCCGTCCACAGAGATCCCCGGCCTGACGACATCCTTGCGCGGCCTGGTGGAACTGGACGTGACGTGCGAAGCGCTTGCATCCGATGTGCATTCCGGCCTGTGGGGCAATGTCGCGCCGGACGTGTCGACCGCGCTGGTCAAGGCGCTGGCGCGCCTGGTCGACGACGACGGCCGTTTCATACTGGGCCGTGTCGACGTGCCACAAGCCTGGCGCGATGCCGCCCGCGAACTGCCGTTCGATGCGGCGACCGTCGAGAAGGCCACCCAAATCATCGACGGCGTCTCGGCGCTGCCTGAGCGTGGCCGCCCGCTCGCCGAGTGGGCGTGGCGGCAGTCGGCGCTAACCATTGTCTCGACGACACTGCCGCAGCCCGATCACGAGAAGAACGCGCTGCGCCATGCGGCAACGGCAGCGCTGTCGATCCGCGTTGCGCCGGGCCAGGATCCCGAGGCGCTGGTGGCGGATGTCACCGAGGCCCTGACCCACGAACCGCCCGGTGGCGTCAAGCTGACGGTCCACGAACGGCCGGGCCACGGCGATGCGTGGCTTTATGAACCCAAGGGCCCGGCGTTTGACGCCGCAGGGCGTGCGTACAGCAAGGCGTGGGGTCACGATCTCGTGCAGATTGGTGTCGGCGGTTCGATACCGTTCGTCGCTCTGTTCGCGGAACGCTTCTCTCATCTGCCGCTGATCTTGAACGGCGTTCTGGATCCCGCCAGCTCGATCCACGGTCCCAACGAATCCATGGACCTCGGTGTGTTCAAAAAGGCGATCGCAACGAACGTCTACCTGCTGGACGAGCTGGGCGCGCTGGACAAGCTGACGCCCGCCTCCTGACAACGTTTCCGCGCCGTCAGCGCGCCTCACCAACGCAACAAGCGTTATCAAGCCACGGTGAGGTCGCCGTGCGGAGCGTTGATGTCGCCGTCGTGTCGCCTACCTGAGGGTGGGGACCGGGATTTGCTTTCACCGCATGGACCGGCACGATGAACGACAAACCGACTTCTTCTCTCTCAAGCTGGCAAGAACTGATCGTCTATTGCAGCTTCGCCACCGTGGTATCCGCCGCCAATATCGGCGTCGTCATGCTGGTGCTGTTTTAGTTTGGTCTCTGCTCCCGCAGCAACGGTGCCGGCTAAGCCATGAACCAACAGCCGTGCATGGGCATTCTGGGCCGCCCGTGTTGATGGCGGTCACAGATTGTGGCGCGATTGTGCCGTTCTTCCGCCGAGGTGACATCAATGTGATGCCGGTCAATAGCATCGGATTGACGCGGGTCATACGTAACACCTCAAGAGCGCGCGTATGACACGGCGGAAAACAATGAGCGAGAAAAAGAACAACAAGGGTTCAGGCAATTGGCGGGAGCTGGTTCTCTACACCGGCCTCGGCACCATGGTTTGTGTCGTCAATGTGGCGGTATCGTCACTCCTGCTGTTCTAGCCGTCTGACGACCACGGCGCGGCCAACCAGGCCGCGTCCATGTCCGCGGCGCGCGGGCAGCCAAGTTCCCCCAGCACGTGCAACAGTTCCTCTCGTAAGATCTGCACGACATGATCGCCGCCGGCCTCACCCAGGGCCGCGATCGCGAACATGAAACTGCGCCCACTGAACGTGAACTGGGCGCCGCGCGCCAGCCCGCGCACCACGTCAAGACCGGTTCTGATCCCGCTATCCAGCATCACCGTCGTTGTGTCGCCGACCGCCTCGACGATGTCGGGCAAAACGTCAATCGTCGCGCGTTCGCCGTCAAGCTGCCGGCCGCCGTGGTTCGAGACGATGATGCCGTCGGCGCCCAACTCCACGACCAGCCGCGCGTCGTCGGGATGCTGGATGCCTTTCACGATGAGCGGGCCCTGCCACTGACGCCGGATCTCGCCGAAATGCTCGCGCGACATCGGGCCAGTGAATTGGTCTCTCAGGAACGTCACGCTCTCCTTCATATCGGACTTGTCGTCGACATAGGGCTCGACCGTGCGGAAGTACGGCAGGCCGTGGCGCAGGGTTGCAATCGACCACGCGGGCGCTAGCGCAGCCTGGACAACATTCAGCCAATTGATGCGCGGCGGCACCGAAAAGCCGTTACGTATGTCGCGCAGGCGGCGGGCCTGCACTGGCACGTCGATGGTGACGATCATGGCGCCGAAGCCGGATGCCTGGGCGCGGGCAATCAGATCCTTCTCGATCGCCCGGTCGGCCGGCGGGTAAAGCTGGAACCACGCGTGGTCGCCGCCGATGGCGCCGATTTCCTCCATGACGGCGGTCGACACGGTGCTCAGCAGATAGGGAATGCCGGCATTTTTGGCCGCGCGGGCCAGCATCGCCTCGACCCCCGGCCATACCAGGCCTGCCTGGCCGATCGGCGCCACGCCGATCGGCATCGCATAGCGCGTACCGAAGACCTCGACGGAAAGGTCGGTGTCGGCGATATCGACAAAGAAACGCGGCGTCATCAAAACCCGGTCGAAAGCCTCCCGGTTGCGCCCCACCAAACGCTCCTGGCCGGAGCCGCCGGCCAGGTAATCCCAGGCAAACCGCGGGATACGCCGGCGCGCCCGGCGCTCCAAGTCGGCCACGGAGGGGTAGCGCTGCATCAATGTCATCGGCGGAGTCCCCGAAGGATTTGCGGCGGCGAGGTTAGCCGGGATCGCCGCCAAGAACAGCGGCGCGAACGCATCGAACCGACGGGCGGCCGGCACATACTCCGTTAGTAGTATATTAAGGAATATGGGTTAAGCGTTGATTCGCCAGGAAAAAGTGTGACGGCCATCAATTGTCTGGCACGTGACTTGCACTAAGGATAGCGGTGACGGCAACTCTTACCCGGCGGGACGGCCCAGGGTCATGAAACAAAAGAAGCAAGGATCGCCAAACTGGCGGGAACTCGCCATCTACAGCCTGATCGCCACCGGCATCACCGTCGTCAACATCACCATCTCCTCGCTGCTCTTCTTCTAATCCCCGTCTCTATCTCGCACAGGAACCGGCCGGTGCTGCACCGGCGCGGCACATGACGCGCGACTGAAAGGTCAGTCGCGACAGTCGAACGCGGCCCACAGGGGGTAGTGGTCGGACAGGCGGTGCTGCACGACGGACTTCGAGAAGCCTTTGTCCTGATAGAGGAAGGGCACGAAGTCGACCATGCCGGCGCTGTCGAACATCATGCTCAGTCGGCGTTTCTTGCCTGACGTGAACCACGCGATCTGGTCGTAGTACTTCTCAAGCTCGGTGTCGTCGTCATCGGCGAAGATCGATCGCTTCACCTTATGCAGCGCCTCAGGCACCTCAAGCCCTGTGCTGGTGAAGGCTTCCCATAGCTTGTCGCCCTTGCGGTCGATGTTGAAATCGCCGAGCGCGATGAAGTTCTGGCCATAAGCATTGGCCTGCTTGGCCCAGCGGTCGAGCCATTTGGCGATGGCCTTGAGTTCCGGTACCCGCCCGGCGGACGAGGAGCCGAAGTCGACATGGAGCGTCACCAGCGTGAAGGTCTCCGAACCCGCCTGGAAACTCACCGCATAGGGCGTGCGTGCGAACTGACTTTGAAGCGCATCGGCGCCGATCGCGCCCAGTTCTTCTTCCGGCACCACGAGTTCACCGGCAAGGCCGGAGAGATTGGCCCTCGTGGTGTCGAAGACGAAACCCATGCGTTCGCTGTTGCCGGCACTGCCCCGGGTGACATCGGTCATCAGGAACCGCCACGACGGACCGAGCGTCTTCATCATGGTGCGCAACGCGCGCAGATCGCCTTTGATCTCCTGGATCGCGATCACGTCGAAACGCGAGATGATCTCCGTGATCGCCCACAGGCCTCGAAAATCACGCTTGGGACTGTCGCTGTTGGAAGCCGTCCACTTGCGGGTCAGCGACGAGAACGCCTTGATGTTCCAGGTCGCGATCAGAAGGTTACGGTCGGCCTGGCGTTTCGGCGGCACCGTCGCGTCGAGCTCGGCGCGCAACGCCGTCATCTCGTCTTTTACCGCCGCCGGCGCGTTGGCGGCCTGCCATGACGGCAAGGGATCGGACATCGGAAAGCCCCCAGTCGGTTTCGACACGACTGGGTGTCATGATCGCACGAAATGCCGACGACGACACCATGAGGTCATCGAATGACCGTACTGCTATCAGTTCGAGTTAGAGGCTCTCGCCGCCAGCGGCCGGGATCTCGTCGGCCTCGCCATCACCGGTGACCGCCGAAGCATCGTCGCCATCGGCTGCGAGGCCGGCGTCATCATTTGCACGCTCGGCCGCTTCGCTGGGCAGCGGAACGGTCCATTCGCCGTCAACGACACGGCCCATTTCGAGGATCAGGTCGCGCGGCACATCGCCGATCAGGCTGTAGGACAGCCCGTCCGTGCGCCAGAAGAGAGCGCTGACCAGCCCCTCCTCCATCACCGTCAGGCTCGTCTCGCTGCTTTCGGCATCCGGGCTATAGAAGAGTTCGACCCGCCTGCCGGCTTCCGATTCATAAACCAGTTGCATGGCGCTTTCGTCGCTTTCCGACAGCAGACGGGCGCCGACCAGGTTGAACCCGAAGACGCTGAAGTCTGGCGCGCCATGCCCCGGCGCCGCCGGTTCCGTGGCGCCGTCCTCGAGCGTGGTCGCCGCGCCACCGGCGGCAAGCGTCGCCTCAGGTGCTGAGCCGTCATCGGCCACCTGTTGCAGCGGCGCCTCGTCGCCCGAGCCAGGCGAGAACAAGGCGAAGAGGTCTTGATCGGAAGGTCCGCCGACGATCGCGCGCAGGCCCACGGCGATAGCGCCCAACATGACGATGGCAAAGACGGCGGCGGCGGCAAGCTGCAGGGGCAGCCGCAGCCAGTCGCCACGGTGCTGGCGCGGCGCCCGATTGATCTCGTTGGCGCGCTCGATCGCCAGACCCAGTTCGACATGCTGGGGCAGCAGCGGTGCTTCCAGCCGCCTGTCGAACAGGCGATGCAGATCCTGTCGGATCAAGCGCCCGCTGCGCACATAGGCCGCGGCCTCCGCGTCCGCCAGCAGGTAGCGCTCGACCGCCTCGCGTTCGGCATCGTCCAGTTCGCCGTCAAGATAGGCGTCCAGAATGCCATCGCCCCACGGCACCCTTTTGCCGCCTCGGTTCGCGTCTCTGCCGCCTGTATCCATATCAGTTGATCTCCGCCAGCTTCGGCCGTTCGGCCTTGTCCATGCCGTTCATCAGCGCCCGGCGCGCCCGCGACAGCCGCGACATCACCGTTCCAATCGGGATATCCAGGATGTCGGCGGTCTGCCGGTAACTGAACCCTTCCAGACATACGAGTAAAATCACGGCTCTTTGTTCCATGGGCAGCCGCGAAATCGCCAAAAATAGTTCGTTGAGCTGAACCGCGTGTTCCTGGTTGGCGGCTATCGGCAGTTCTGTGGTCAGGTCTTCCATGGCGACATGGTCGCCCTCGCGGCCATAGCGCAGCTGCGACACCCTGACATTGTGCAGGATGGTGAAGAGGTAGCCGCGCATGTTGTGGATCTTGCGGCCATCACGGATCGCCGCCAGCCCGCGTTGCAACGTTTCCTGCACCAAGTCATCCGCATCGGTGCTGTTGCCGACCAGCGACAACGCGTAGCGGCGAAGCCCTGCGATGCTGCTGCGAAGTTCGTCGGACAAAGACTGCAAAGGCTGCCCCCGTTCCCCAGCGTTGGCGAATGAGTAGCTTGGTTCCGCATTGGGTGGAGAATGTGGCAGACGGGTCGAACCCGTGACTTTTTTTGCCGCCGTACGATGACGCAGCGGCACCGGCTCTATTCCCGAAAAAGAAAGTTCGCGGGCGCGCGCACGGCACCGTGCGGGGTGTCTGGATGCTTCAAGCCCAGACGATCCGCGGCGAAGCGCGTCCATCACCTTTCTTCGCATATCTGTTTGGCCGACGCCGCGTCCAAGCTTCTTTTCGCGCTGTCAGGAATAGACGGCGGCGACGCCCACTCCATGGGGTGACAGGTCGCATCAACGCGATTGGCACCAGTCAGCCATGTCGCCCAGCGAGCCAACCCATCGCCAGGTGAACGAATCCGAATGGTGCGGCCTGTCGTCTTTTCCAGCGAACCGCAGTGAAGGAATCAAATTCATGCGCCTTAAAGATCTACTTCTGACGGCCAGTGTCAGCGCCGCCGCCCTGGGACTGGGAACCGCCCATGCCGGTCAACTCATGATTGGTGGCATGGACACGATCAATGCGCCCGCCCAAAGCGCCCTCGTTCTCGCCCAAGCGGACGCCGGTGGTGGCGATGCCGGCGGAGACGGTGGTGACGGTGGAGACGGTGGAGATGGTGGCGATGGCGGTGACGCCGGGGGCGGTGAAGCTGGAGGCGACGCTGGCGGCGGTGACACCGATGGTGCCGGCGATGGCGGCGGTGGCGATGCCGACGGCGGCGGTGACGCCGACGCCGGTGGGAACGATGGCGGTGCTGGCGATAGCGGCGGCAGTGCCTCGGCCAGTGGCAGCGGCACGGCAAGCGGTGGCAACGCATCCGCCTCCGCATCGGCCAATGCCAGCGTCGGCGGCGGAACGGCCAGTGCCGGCGCCGAAGGCTCGGCGTCCGGCGACAACGCATCAGCTGGCGCCAATGCCAGTGCCGGGGTGTCCGGCGACGGCAACAGCGCATCCGCCGATGCCGGTGCTTCCGCGTCGGCCGAGGGCGACGGCGCCTCTGCCGGCACATCGGCAAGCGCAGATGCCGGAACCAATGGCGATGGCGCGTCGGCCAACTCGGATACCGGCGCCTCCGCCTCAGTGGATGGCGCGGGCACAGCCAGCGCGTCGAGCGATGCAAGCGCGAGCGCCTCTGTCGGTGATGACGGCGGCAATGCGGAGGCATCAGGCGACACCGACGGCGCCGTCGCGGGCAACGGATCGAGCGAGACCGGCACCGACCTAAGCGCGTCAACCGGCGGCAGCTCGGCAAGCGTCAATACTACGTCGAACGCAAGCGGCAGTACGTCGGCCAACGCGTCGAGCTCGGGCAGTTCATTCGCATCATCAAACGGCGACGCAGCGGTCAGCGGTGCCTTGGGCAGCGCTGACGCGGATGCCGAGGGTGATGGGGCGTCGACCTCGGTCGGCATCGACACATCGGCCAGCGCCAGCGTGAACGGCACCTCGATCGACACCGGAAGCTGGAGCGGCGCCGACGCGTCGGCGGACGGCACCGCATCGGCTTCGGCTTCCGGCGCTTCGGTCGCCGCGGCCATCGACGGTGAAGCTGTCGGCGGCTCTATTGGCAATGCGTCCGGCAGCGCCGAAGGCGAAGACGCGGCGGCATCGTCGGGCGTCAAGACAGGCGTCGAGATCTCGGTCGACGACAGCACCGTGGCCGAGGCGAACTCCATGGCAAACGCCAGCGCCGCGGTGGAAGGCAACGGCACTGCCGAAACGTCGGCGACAGGCAGCAGCGAAGCCTCCTATCAGGACGGCGAAGCGAGTGCCGAAGCCGAGGCCGATGCCACCGCCGAAGCCAGCACCCAAGCGGCAGCTGACGAAGGTGACGACGGCACGCCCAGCGCGACCGCTCAGGCGACGGCAACCGCGACCGCATCGGTGACCAACGATGACGGCACGACGGTGACGGCCACCGCCATGGCGACCGCGATCGCTCAGGCGGTCGGCAATGCCAGCGCCGCCGCTCAAGCGGCAGCCAGCGCGGCCGCCCATGCGGAGGGGGCGTCGTCGGCATCGGCGGCGGCCGAGGCTGCGGCCCATGCCGGTGCGGCAGCCAGCGCGGCCGCCCAGGCCGCGGCACAGGCCCGGTCGCTTGCCGATGCCATTGGCACCGCCGAAGCCCAAGCCCAGGCCCAGGCGGCGGCCCAGGCGGCGTTGAGCGCCGAGGTCAACGCCGAAGCCGCGGCAAACGCAGCAACCATCGTTGTCGGCAGCCTGGCTGGCGCGTCCGCAAGCGTCGATGGGGTGGCTGCCCAGTGACGGCCCGCGTGGCCGTGAGCCCGGACAATGGCGAGCCCTGAGTCGCCATGTCCGGCTCCCCGTAGAGGTGGCCGGCGGCTCGCCCCGCCGGCCACCGATGCGGCACCTCCCGATAACCGACAAGACGGAGTGAACCCTTGAGAAACCACCGAACGACAAACCTGATCGCCACGACCCGTGGCCTGACCGTCGCCGCCATGCTGCTGGTCGGCAGTGCTGCCGCCCTGTTCGCCGCGTCGAGCTGGGCTGATGACGCGATCACGGTCGAAAGCCTGGAGGACATCACGACCATGAACAGCGACGAGACCGCCGCCTCTGCCAGTGCATCGGCTTCCGCCAGCTCTGGTTCCACCATCACCACGGATCAAAAGGCCGACTGCGCCGCCCACGCGACGGCGACCGCCAGCGCCACGGCGGACGGCGAGACCAACCATCAACACGACGAGGATCATGCCGCTAGCCAGGACGGCGGCTGTAACGCCGAGGCGAATGCGTCGGCGACGGCAACCAGCCAGTCCGACTGACGCGGCCAGCGTCCGCGGCGCGGCGGAAACAGCGTGACCCGGTGTCACGCCGCCGCGCCCTGGACGTCACCGCTTACGGGGAGTCGGATCGGCCAAACATGCTCAGGAGCTCGAACGATGTTTCATCATGCCGTTGGAACACGAGGCCTTGTCGCCGCGTGTCTTATCACCCTTCTTCAAGCTTGCAGTTCGGCGCCGCCGGACGCCCATCTGGTGCCTGACAATCCGGGCCTTTACGCCATCCGCGCCGATGAAACCGTGCGCATCGACGGTGACGCGGCCTGGGAGAACCAGAGTTGGGGCTGGCGTTCGACCATGCCCGAGCAGACGCAATTCGTCGTCTACGCGCCTGGTGAGAACCTGGCGAGCCAACCGTCACAAAAGATCTTCCTGCGCAAGGTCGCGTGGGTTCGCAGTCAGGTTTCGGCCGGCGGCGACATCATGCCGACCAGCGGCAGCGAGTGGGACGTGCCGATCAGCGACGCCTATCTGGTGCCTGTCACCTACAGCATCATCGCCGGACGCGCCGACACCATCCGTGTCACGCCCAGCCAGCCTCTGCCACCCGGTCTCTATGCGCTTCAGCTCCGTGGTGGTGAGGTGCGCAATGCCCGCATCGGCATCAACTGGCCGAACATCGACCAGGACGCCTATGCCGCCGCCCATTGTGTCGATCATTATCAAGACGGCACCGGCACCTATCGCCTGGAGCCATGCAACGATCAGCAACCGCAGTTGGCATCAGTAAACGATCAGGCCGGTCACGGATTGGAAATCCAACTGGCCACACCGACGACGGAAGTGGTCGGCGGTGTGACGACGCTGGTGATCCAGGGTGTCGTGACGAGCAACAGCGATCGCGTGCAACCAATCCCTCTGTTGAACGCCGAGTTGCTGGATGGCGCCGGTCAGATGCTGACCAAATGGCGGATCGTTCCACCGGCGAGTGAAATCATGCCCGGCCAGACTGTCGCGTTCGAAACGCGCGCGCCGACGCTGCCCGAGGGCACAGAAACCGTGAACGTGACGTTCAACGGCGATGCAGCGAGTTAGCCGCGCCCACTGACTCGCTACGCATGACGGGCCGCGTCCGATCGAAGACGCGGCCCGTCTTTTGCGTTCACATCACTTCTCGATGAGGAAAGAGACGCCGAAGCAGCGCCGCTTGCCGTCGAGTCCGCCCATGAACTTGCAAACGCTCAGCATTTCATTGCCCTTACCGGACTTGTCGACATGCTCGCGCATGAAGTCCGGCTTGCCCTTGCGCATCACCCTTTCGTCGGCGGCGTGCAGGGCCTCGGCATTGTCGGACCAAACGCGTTCGTGATCGGCCTTGCTGACGACGCCCTCTTTGTCGACGTCGTTGACCGTCTTATTGCCCCATAGTTAACGTCCCTCGTCATCCTTGACCCAGAAAACGAACGGCATCTGGTCAAAGTTCTCGAGGTCTTTGGTGTTCATGGTCTTCCCTCCCTGTGTTGAACGGCAACGAGCGGCGTCCTTGCTAGCGCCATGCGGTCATCTGTAGTCTGAAGCATGTGAGCTGGTCGTCTCCCACCAACGGAGCGATCCAACCTTGAAGCCATCACGACCAGTCTGGAGGGACTCATGGCAGAGGATACGAGAGCCGGAATCCTGGATGCCGTAAGCGATTGGATGAAGTTCCTGACCATCATCGCCCTGATCGCCGAAGCGGTCATCCTGGCGGCGATGGGCCTGACGCCAACGTCACACCCGCTAAGTGCCTGGTATCCCGTCTTTATGCTGGGGTTCCTGATTCTGATCGTGGTCGGCTTCTTTGTTGACCGGCACAATCGCCGGAAATCCGCTCCACTGGTACTGCACGTGGGCGAGATCACGACAACGGCTGACCCAAGCCGAACCGCTGTCGAACCCGCAGCCGTCGAAGCCTTGAATATCAGCGATTACTACGTCGATATGACCAAGGGCTATTCGTTCAAGCGACCGGATTCTGAGCTTTGGTCCAAACCGGCGCATCTCTCCGCATTGGAGCTAGCGAAAAAAGTTGGCGTCGTGAAAGACGCCGCGATCACCGAAGAACAGTTCTTGCTGGACGGCGCGGTTGTGCCGCTTGGCCGCATGTTGCGGTCATCGGAGAACATCATCTTTAGCCAAGGCGATCCGCTGACTATCGAGATGACTGATCAGACCTCGAATGCCGTTGTCGATGCTATCATTGAAAGGCTGCTGAAACGGATGGAAGAAGAAGGAGAAGGCCACGAGGAGGTCGATGAGGCGAAAATCACGGAGTTTCGGCGCTCGATGATCAACCCCGAGGGCTTGGACCTTCAGGGGATACAGTTAGAGAACTCCTTCTCTCTTATGATTCTTGACAAATCTCTATCGGAACAGTCGCCGGTGCGCCCGACGCTCGGCAATATCTTCTCCCAGCACCAGGCAGTTGCCCGTGATCCAATCGACACCATGGTCGCCAACGACACCATGATGCTGTGGGGCACACAGAACACCCTGACGAATGTCCTGCTGAACGGCACGCTGAGGGAGGTTTCGACCTATCGAATGTACAAATTGGTCGACAGCTCTCGGTTTGTCTTCCTGATTTCGATTGTCTGGATTCCCCAGTCTCAAGGCTCGATCGAGGTCTGGCACGAGATGAAGCAGATGATCGAGTCCTTCAAGGTTATCGATCAGTAGACGTAGCGGCCTTGTCCGCACCGGGACAACATCGGTCGAAGGGCCTTGCATAGACTCTCATATCTGGTTGATAATCCCATATATGAGAGGTGCGACCAACACTGACCCTGCCCTCGACGACCGCATAGCCAGCCGGTTAAAGGCGCTTCGGGCTGAACGCGACTGGTCGCTGGATGATTTGGCCGCGCGCTGCGGCGTCAGCCGGGCGACGCTGTCGCGCCTGGAGAACGGCGAGGTCAGCCCGACCGCCTCTGTGCTGGGCAAGCTGTGCGCCAGCTACGGGCTCGCCATGTCGCGATTGATGGCGGAGGTCGAGACCGATTTCGAACCGCTCGTGCGCCATGATGACCAGACCGTTTGGGAGGATCCCGAGACCGGTTTCCTGCGCCGTTCCGTCTCGCCGCCGTCACAGACTCTTGGCGCTGAAGTGCTGCACTGTCACCTCCCCGCCGAAACGCGGATCGAGTACCGCGATCCGCCACGGCCGGGACTCGAACACCATCTGGTCATGCTGAACGGCGCGCTGACCATGACCGTCGGCGGTACTGCCCACGCGCTCACCAAGGGCGACTGCCTGCGCTATCAGCTTCACGGGCCCGGCATCTTCGAAACCGGCAAGAAACCGGCGACTTATATGCTGGTCGTTTTGTGAGCCGCCATGGCTGATCCCGATGTCACGATCACGACGCTGACGCCAGACGACTACACAGACCACGAAGCCGCCCTGGCGGAACTGCTGCGCGATTGTGTCGAGGCCGGCGCCAGCGTTCACTTCATCACACCCTTCAGCCTGAAAGAAAGCCGGGCGTTCTGGCGGGAGAAGGTCGCGCCGGCCGTGCGCGCCGGCCACCGCGTCGTGGTGACGGCTCATATCGCGGGCCGCCTTGTCGGCACGGTTCAGCTGTCGTGTGATACGCCGCCCAACTCACCGCATCGTGCGGACGTCTCGAAGCTTCTGGTCCATCCCGACTTCCGCCGTCGCGGCATCGCGCGCGCCATGATGGCCGCTTTGGAGGACGACGCGCGCCGCCGCCAACGACGCCTGCTGTTGTTGGACACCGCGCCCGGCTATACGGAGACGTTCTACCGCGGAATTGATTACCAGAAGGTCGGGGTTGTTCCGGGCTTCGCCCGCGACGCGATCGAGGACGTCTATCTCGACACCGTGATCATGTACAAGACGTTGTAAGCCCCCATGTCGCCTTATGCGCCCCTCGTGCTGATCGTGGCCGCCGCTTTTGGCGGCGGGCTCTTGGCGGCGCAAGGACCGATCTTCGCGCGCATGGCGATCCACGCCGGCGGTGCGTTGCAGGCCGGCATGATCGCCTTTGGCCTGGGGTTCCTGGTGTTGTTGGTGCTTTATCTGGTCACCGGCGGCACCGCGCCCAAGCTTGCCGATCTCAAAGCCGCGCCGGGATGGGTCTGGTTTGGCGGCGTGATCGGCGCGGCGATGGTGCTGCTCTCGATCGTCGCCGTGCCGCGCATCGGCGTCGGCACCTTCCTGACCGCCGCCATCTGCGGGCAGCTGCTGGCCGCGATCGCCTATGATCACGTCGGCGCATTCGGCATGCCGCTACGTGCGATCGACATGTCAAAAATCGTCGGCGCCGGCCTGCTGCTCCTCGGCGCCTATCTGATCGTCCGCGATTAGAGCTAACCGTTACGCGACCTGTGGTGACGGATTTATGTCGTCCCGCGGTGCCATGACACTGGACGAAACGGCCGGGATGCGGCTTCATGGTGCCAACAAGAATAGGGGAGCGCGCGCCGCAAATGGACTTTCACGTCTACGCAGCTTTTGTCGTCGCGACGGCCATCATGATCTTCCTGCCCGGGCCCAGCGTCATTTTGACGGTGGCCCACGGCATTTCGTTCGGCTGGCAGCGCGCGCTGGTCACCGTCGCCGGCGCGACCGCCGGCGTCGGCGTGCAGCTCATCATCGCGACCATCGGCCTCGTCTCGCTGCTCAATGTGGTCGCCGAGGCGTTCGAGTGGCTGCGCTGGGCAGGCGCGCTCTACCTCATCTATCTCGGCATCAAGCAGTGGCGCAGCGCCGCGGTGCCGCGCGATGACGCCCGGCCGCCGACATCGCGCAAAAGCCTTTTCGTGCAAGGCCTCGTCATCACCATTCCCAATCCCAAAAGTCTGATCTTCATCGCGGCGTTCCTGCCGCAGTTCCTCGACGCCACGCGTCCGCTGGAAACCCAGTTCGCAATCATCGTGCCGACCTTCCTGGTGATCACCTTTGTCGTCACCGGTGTGTGGGCGGTTGCCGCGGGCAAAGCGCGCCAGTTCCTGAGCAGCCCACGCGCGCAACGCGTCGTCGCACGCGTCTCCGGCGGCATGATGATCGCCGCCGGCGCCGGCCTGGCGCTGGCCAGACGCTGATCGGAGACGCATCCATGGAAAGTCAGTGGTTGACGTGGGCCAAGCGCCTACAAGCGATCGCCGCGACCGGTCTGCACTATTGTGAGGATGTCTATGACCGCGAGCGCTATGCAGAGATCGACGACATCGCGCAGTCCATGATCGCCCAACTCGGATCGCTTCCAATCGAACATATCAGAGGTCTGCTCGCCCATCCCGGTCTGCACGGCTATGCGACTCCCAAGATCGACGTGCGCGCGGCGGTGATCAAGGATGGCAAGGTGTTACTGGTCTGCGAGCGTGGCGACGGCCGGTGGTCCCTGCCCGGCGGCATGGCGGATGTCGGCCTCTCGGCGACGGAAAACGTCATTAAGGAAGTTCGGGAAGAAGCCGGGTTACGGGTCAGCGTGACGGACCTCTACAGCGTCCGCCACCGCGCCAAACACGCTTATGACCCCGATGTCCGTGACTTCTACAAACTTCATTTTCTGTGCCAGCAAAGCGATGGCGCGTCACCCAAGCCGGGTGTCGAAACGACCGCTGCGGCGTTCTTCTCGCCCGATGAACTACCAGAGCTGTCGACCGAACGGATTTTGGCGGCCGACATCGACGCGGCATTTGAGTTTCATGCCGGCACAACGCGCCAGACGCAGTTCGACTAGGGGGCGCAGAAGTATCGTGCATGCCAACAACGCCATGATGTCCGCCATTCAATCTCCCACAGTCATCGGGTCATGAGCGGCGACAGCTTCACCGTCCATCCCGTCGATCAGGCGCGTTGGCCGGATCTGGTCGCTCTGTTCGAGGCTCGTGGAGGACCGAAGTACTGCTGGTGCATGGCATGGCGTACACAGCCGCCGGAAGCCAAGGAGGCACGCAATACCGAACGCAACGCGGTGTTGAAAGCCGCACTTGGCGCGCGGGTCGCCGACGGCATGCCCATCGGCTTGCTGGGCTATTGTGACGGCGAGGCGATTGCGTGGTGTTCGTTCGCGCCGCGCCCGACGTTCCGCCGCTTGGGCGGTCCAGAGGATGACGGCACAGCGTCGCAGAATGTGTGGTCGTTGACCTGTTTCTTTATCAAGCGCGCGTTTCGCGGTCGAGGACTGAGCGAGCGCCTGCTAAATGCGGCCCTTGCTTATGCCCGCCGACAGAATGCGGCCTGTGTCGAGGCTTACCCGGTCGAACCTGATTCACCGAGCTATCGTTTCATGGGGCTCACCACGCTTTTTGAGCGTGCAGGTTTCGTCGAGGTTGGCCGGGCGGGCACACGCCGTCACGTCATGCGCTTTTCCTTGCATTGAAATGGTTCCAAAAACAAAAGGTCACCCGATGACAGATGTATCGCTGACGCTCGCGCTTGAGCACCGCCGGACCTGCCGCGAGTTCGACGGGCGCGCCCTGCCGCTGCCGGTGGTGCATCGCCTGCTGTGGGCGGCCCAGGGCATCACCGGCGCCATGGGCGAGCGCACCGCGCCGTCGGCGCATGCGCTGCATCCCCTGCGCCTGGTGCTGGTGGTGGGCGCGGTCGAGGGATTGGAGTCCGGCGTCTATGCAGCCGACCCGCAAACTGGCCGCCTGACCATGACCGTCCACCGCGACGTCCGAGGCGAACTGCAGGCCGCGGCACTCGACGATCAACCGTGGATCGGCTTGGCGCCCTTCATTCTGACCCTGTGCGCTGATTTCGTGACACCGGCGAAGGACTTCGCCGATCAGCCACCCTTTGGCCAGCGCGGCGAACGTTACGTCTATATCGAAGCCGGCGCCGCCGCCCAGAACGTGCAACTTCAGGCGGTGTCGGAAGGTCTCGGCTGCGTCCTGGTCGCCGGTTTCAAGGACGAGGCGACCGCCAATCTGCTCGACCTCAAACCGCCGCTCGCCCCGGTACTGCATCTGTGCCTGGGCTGGCCGCAGATCCCCGACGGCACGGTCGACCTGTTCTCCAGCTAGTCGAAAAGGCCGATAATGGGTCCTTCGCTTTGACGTCCAAGGGGGACCCAGGGAATGGCATCGAAAGCGGGCCGGGCGCCGTCGCAGGCCGATATCAAGATCTTCATGCTGTCGACGATTTCACTGTCGGTCGCGGCATGGGACATCGCGTTCAACCTGGGCGTCTTCAACACAATCTTCTTCGACAAGGTGTTCACCGTGTGGGCGGCATCGACCGCGGCACTCTTCGCCAGCTTCTTCGTGCCGCCGCCCGCCGACCGCAAACGGCTGGTCAGTTGGCGCGGCCGCTTCGTGCTGCTGATCCCGACGCTTTGGATGCTGGTCGATCTTGAGTCCGGCGTCAGCCTGACGGGCACCGAGATCGACGCCCAGCTTTCGTGGCTGTCGCTGATCGTCGCCGTGGTCACCCTGCCCTACACACTCTACGTGCTCGTCATCATGGTGACGCCCGACCTGATCAACCTGAAGCAGCCGCTCTTCTTTGTCGTCATGTTCGCCATCGTCGCGTTCATCGCCCTGGTTGGCTATGCCGTCGGTTACTACAACGAGGACTTCCTGACCTGTCAGGACTTCATCGTCTCCGGCAACGACACGCCGGCGCGGTGCAAGGGATAAGGCGCTTGAGCGACTAGGCGTCGGCGAGCGGTCCAAGCGCCTCGATGAGCGGCTGCAACTCCGCCTCATACTTCTTCCAACGGGCGACCGAGGAATTATAGAGCGGTTGGCGGACCTGCCAGGAGCTTGCCGTGGCGACGGCGCGCTTGTTCTCGAAGAATCTCTCGCATCGCGGATGCCAGTCCAGACCGCAGAAATTGAGGAGATCGCGCGACACCGCCTGGCGGTTTTCGACCAAGCCCTCGTAGCAGAGATCGTAGATCGGTATAGGCAGGACCTTTCGCCAATGGGCCATGAGGTCATGGTAGAGACGGTAATAGTGCGCGAGATCGTCAAGGTCGAACGTGTGGTCCATGCCCAGCGGAAACTTCTTGAAGTAGCACGACAGGCAAACGTCGAGCGGCGAGCGCGTGCAATGGATGATCCGCGCGTTCGGAAACATGATGGCGATCAGGCCGAGATGCCGGAAGTTCGCCGGGTTCTTGTCGACGAAACGCTGGGCGGCCGGCGCCAACGACGCGGTGCGGCGCAGATACCCGTCGGCCAACAGCCGCTGCGCGGCAACGTCCATGTCGCGCAAGCAATTGGGGTAGACCGCGCCGGTCGTGGACTGGTCCGCAAGGGCGTTAGCGATGTCGGTGAGATCGCCCAGTTCGCCCAGACCGGCAACCTTGGGATGGCTGGAGAGAATCTGCTCCACCAAGGTCGTCCCCGACCGCGCCATGCCGACGACGAAGATCGGCGCGCCATCCGCAACGCCATGTCCGGCATAACGATCGAACAGCGACTGGTCGAAGACGGTCTTCTGTCGGGCGGCAAAGCTCTCCGCCCACGCCCTGTCATAGGTCGCCGTCATCAAACGATTGGCTGTTCGGTAGTGCGCAAAGGCAGACGATGGCTCGCCCATGTCATCGCGCATCTTGCCGGCGGCAAAGTGCAGGGAACAGAGATCGGAGGCCGAGAGGTTCGATGTCTTGCAGAGCGCCTCGACCCTGTCGACCGTCCCGTCGCCCGCCTTGAACCTGCCCGCCAAGGATAGGCTGTAATAGGCCTCGGCGAAGTCAGGTTTCAGGCTGATCGCGCGGTTCAGATGCCGTCGCGCCGCCGCCATGTCGCCCAAGCGCTGATCGATCACGCCGAGATTGTAGAACGGCAGCGGATCGGTCCCGTCGATTTTGATGGCCGTCTTGAGGTGGCGTTGCGCTGTCTTCAGGTCGTCGACGGCAAAGGCCGCGATACCCAATTGGGTCCACGCCTTGGCGTGTTTTTTGTCCTTTTTGAGGATTTGCCGGAACAGATCGGCGGCGTCGCGATGCCGTCCGGCCTTCTGCAGAGCCATGCCACGATTGAAGTTGACGTTGCTCTCTGTAACCTGAGGTTGCTTTGCGCCGTGCACAGTCGTTGGCAAGGCTTGGCGTCGCGCGACTCTTCGATCGGAAGTAACCGAAGAAGCAGACCTTGAATCGAAAGAGTTATTGGGACGAATCTTTGGCATATAACTCTTTCGATAAATAACTGACTCAGGATTATTGACCGAATATTATTAACACTTTGTGTAAAGAACGCAAACGTTCGACAAACACTGCGATTTTCGTCGCGTTGATGTTGCAGATCTTCGACGGTCTATCGATCTGGTGTGGTCTTGCTTGGTGCGTCAGACCAAGCTGCGATGACATGTTGACGCAACGGCGTCGTGCCACGGCGACTGCCTAGCCGGTCGACACGACGTCGAACGAACGGCGCGCCGAAGCAAGGCGCGTGTCGGGCCATAAGTGTCGGGTCATGTAAGGAAGATGAAGGTGGCGTCCCCAGGGGGACTCGAACCCCCGTTTTCGGCGTGAGAGGCCGATGTCCTAGGCCACTAGACGATGGGGACGCTAACGCGCCATCGGGCGTGGAACATCTGACATAGTGGCTTCCCCCTGTCCGGTCAACAGATGCGTGACGGGCGCGGCCGCGATGCCGCCGTGGGTGCCGACGAAAATCCCCAATCGCCTGAACGTGAGCGCTGAGCGCTTGTCGGATTCGTCCGGCCGTGCGACTATTTTTCCAGTCGCAGCAAGTGGTTGACTGGATTGGAAAGGGAGAGCATGGGC
Organism: Pseudomonadota bacterium; assembly: GCA_039028155.1. Classification (NCBI taxonomy): domain Bacteria; kingdom Pseudomonadati; phylum Pseudomonadota; species Pseudomonadota bacterium. Next base: position 31,005 of record JBCCIS010000014.1, on the reverse strand, counting down.
AGCTTGATTGAGTTTGCGCGTCCCGACGGCGGCAGCACCAAGGGTTATCAGGCGGTCGCCGGCGACGGCCGGCCGGGTGTCGTCGTGATTCAGGAATGGTGGGGTCTGAATGACCAGATCTGCGGCGTCGCCGACCGCTTTGCCCGCGCCGGCTACAACGCCATCGCACCGGACCTTTATAAAGGCCGGGTCACCACGGAACCGGACGAAGCCAACCACATGATGGACGGCCTCGACTTTCCCGGCGCGACCAACGAAGACCTGCGCGGCGCGGTTCAGCATCTGAAACAATCAAGCGGCAAGGTCGCCGTCATGGGCTTTTGCATGGGCGGCGCGCTCACCATCGCCGCCGCGGCCCACGTGCCAGAGACCGATGCGGCCGTCTGCTTTTATGGCATCCCGCCCGCCTCCTTTGCCGACCCCGCGACGATCAAGGTGCCGTTCCAGGGCCACTTCGCCAATATCGACGACTGGTGCACGCCGGCCGCGGTCGACGAACTGGAAGGCTCGATGAAAGCAGGCGGCGTCAACTACGAACTCTTCCGGTATGACGCCCAGCACGCGTTCTTCAACGAGCGGGCGGAAGGTGTCTACGACACCGCTTGCGCCAACCAGGCCTGGGAGCGTATGAGCACGTTTCTGAACGGGAACTTGTGAGTGGGCTGATCGGCTGACATCGACATGGCGAAAACGAATGACCTGATGCCGCGCGGGCGGGCATGTGCGCCGCTCGCGATTCTAAGCGGTCTCGCCCTGGTCCTTTTGGGCGCCTGCCAGTCGCCCAAGACATCGGCCGAGCTCAGCGACAGCGACTATGTCGACAACTTCGAGACGATCGCGTTCTACCGCGAGTTCGATCCCGATAAACGCGCGCGCCGGCTGACGCGCTGGGAAGAGCCGCTGAACGTCGCGTTGGTCGGCGATGTCACCGACCGCTACCTCGAATACACACTTGTCCATCTGGACGAGATGTCAGAGATGAGCGGCCTGCCGATCAATATCGTAGGGCCGGAAGACAAGGCCAATGTGGTCGTCATCTTCTCGCCCGACCCGTTCAACGAGGCGGTGACGACCTATCGCGACGTTTATTCCCCCTTCTTCTCCAGCGAGCGGCTGATGGAAAAGCTGACCAAGGAGATGGAAGGTCAGGCGACGTGTTATGGCCGCATCGTCACATCCGACCACCGGCCCAACGAGATTGTCGCGGCGGTCATCCTGATCCCGACCGACCAAGGACGGTTCATCGTTCGCGCCTGCATCATCGAGGAGCTGACCCAGGCGATGGGCCTGTTCAACGACTCCGACGATGTCGAACCGTCGATATTCAACGATTCCAGCCCCAACATGGCGCTGACCGACCACGACCGCATCCTGTTCCGCCTGCTCTATGACCAGCGCCTGTCACCGGGCATGTCGTGGCCGGAGGCCGAACCGATCGTGCGCCAGGCGGTAACGGAGATCCGCACCTAGAGCAGAGCGCATTCTGTCTGAATCGCATGCGAACCAGATAGAGTCGCGAGTCTGCTCCAACCAATAGATCGAGAGCAGATTCACGCGATGAGCAAGAGCCGCCAAGCGGCTCAGGCTAATCGCGATCCGCTTCTGGTTCCCACAACTCCAGGATGTCGGCGGCTTGCGCGGCGATTCCCGCCTGGAAACGCTTCATAGCGCATGTCAGCCAGCCTCTTTTTCGTATTGCAAATCATTCTCATTTGCGGCTAAAACTCTTCGTCAATAGCCACCTGTGGGGACAACCATGCGAAAGACCAGAATTGCCGCCCTCGCCGCCGCGGCGAGCCTGTGGACGGCACCTGCCCTGGCCGACGTCGACGCCAATGCCGTTTTGACGACTTATGCCGATATCGCCGAGGCGACCTATGCCGACTCGCTGCTGCGCGCCGAACAGCTGCACGACGCGGTCGAGGCGCTGGTTGCCATGCCCGACGAGCGGCATCTGGCCGAGGCCCGTGAGGCCTGGCGTCAGGCCCGCGTGCCCTATCAGCAGTCCGAAGCCTATCGCTTCGGTAACCCGCTGGTCGACGACTGGGAAGGCCGCGTCAACGCTTGGCCGCTGGATGAGGGCCTGCTCGATTATGTCGAGGTCGTGAGCTACGGCGAGGAGTCCGACGAGAACCCCTATTACACGGCCAACGTGGTCGCCAATGCCCATATGCATATCGGCGGCGTCGAAATCGACGCTTCGACTATCGATATGTCGCTCCTGCAGGAACTGCACGAGATTGACGGCGTCGAAGCCAATGTCTCGACCGGCTACCACGCCATCGAATTCATGCTGTGGGGCCAGGATCTCTACGGCACCGGCCCTGGCGCCGGGGACCGTCCGGCGACGGACTTTGATCCCGCCAACTGCACCGGCGGCAACTGCGACCGGCGCGCGGCCTACCTGCTCGCCGCCAGCGAGCTGCTGATCGTCGATCTGCAGGAAATGGTCGGGTTGTGGGGTGCTGATGGCGATGCCCGCGCCGCGGTCATGGATGCCGGTCCCCAGCGGGGTATCGCCATGATGCTGACCGGCCTGGGCAGCTTGAGCTATGGCGAGCTGGCCGGCGAGCGTATGAAGCTCGGCCTGATGCTGCATGATCCCGAAGAGGAGCATGACTGCTTTTCCGACAACACCCACTGGTCTCACTTCTATGACCAGCAGGGCATGGTCAACGTCTATAACGGCCACTACACCCGCGTAGACGGCTCGGTTGTCTCCGGCCCCAGCCTGGCGGACCTGGTCGGCGCGACCGATCCGGCAGCCAATGACGCCATGCATGCCGCGATGAATGCGACCAACGCGGCGATGCTGGAGATGGTCAAGACGGCTGAATCCGGCAACACCTATGACCAGATGCTCGGCGAAGGCAACGATGCCGGCAATATGCTGGTCGACAACGTCGTCAGCGCGTTGACCGCGCAGACCCAGGCGATCGAAAACGTGGTCGCGTCGTTGGACCTTGGTTCAATCGAGATTGAAGGCTCTGACAGCCTCGATAATCCTGACGCCGTCTTCCAGTAAGAAGACGGCGGTCGACGAGGGCCGGACACTCTTATGCCCCTTTGCGTGTCCGGCCCTTTTCGCTTAAACAGAGCCTATTGTGTTCTTGTGTCGGAATAAAGGACGGCTTTACGCGGGTCGGTGAAGCTGTGGGACGGTTCTGACCAAACAGGGGCCGCTCGACACCCATGCGTGTGATCATCGTCGGTATCCTTGTGGCCCTGATTGGTCTTTATGCGGCTGCCGTAGCCAGCACGCCAAGCCAGGAGCACGCCGCCATCGTCGCGCCGACGACGGAGTTTTCGGCCGCCGAGCGTTACGAAACCAACCAGGGCGGCGCCGGCACGTTTCGCGGCATGGTCAATGCCGACGTCTTTTCGCAGCCCTCCAGCAACATCACGACCGAAGAACGACTGCTGTTCTCTGTCGGCAACGGTTTCTTCAAGCGTGTCTGGGTGACCGCGCCGTCGTCCACCAAGTCGGCGGACGGCCTGGGGCCGCTCTACAACGCCCGCGCCTGTCAGCGCTGCCACCTGAAGGACGGGCGCGGCCATCCGCCGTCGGCGAACTGGCCGGAGGACAACGCGATCTCCATGTTCCTGCGCCTCAGCATCGAACCGCAGAACGAAGAACAGGTCGCGCTGTTGGAGAGCGGCCGCGCCAACGTGATACCCGAACCAACCTATGGCGGTCAGCTCCAGGATTTCGCGATCGGCGGCTTGGCGGGCGAAGGCCGCATGGTGGTCACCTATGAAGAGTTCCCGGTCGAGCTCGCCGGCGGCGAAATCGTCATGCTGCGCGCGCCGACCTATGAGGTCAGCGACCTCGGCTATGGCGCGATGCATGCCGATGTCATGATGTCGCCGCGCGTCGCGCCCCAGATGATCGGGTTGGGTCTTTTGGAATCCATCGACCCCTACGACATCCTGGCCCAGGCCGACCCGGACGACAGCGATGGCGATGGCATCTCCGGGCGCCCCAATGTGGTCTGGAGCAGCGAACTGAATGATGTCGCACTGGGACGCTTTGGCTGGAAGGCGGGCGAGCCCTTCTTGAACCAGCAGAACAGCCATGCGTTTACCGGCGATGTCGGCCTGTCGACACCGGTCTCGCCCTATGCGTGGGGCGATTGCACCGAGAACCAGCCGTCATGTCTTGCGGCCTACGATGGCAACGACGAAGATGGTCACGAGGCGACCGCGGAGATGATGGAACTGGTGCTGTTCTACACGCGCAACCTTGCTGTACCCGCGCGCCGCAATGTCGACGACCCCACCGTCCTGACAGGTAAGGAGTTGTTTTATGAAACCGGATGTATCGCCTGTCACACGCCGAAGTACGTCACCATGACGCTAGAGGAAAGCCCGGAACTGTCGCACCAATTGATCTGGCCCTATACGGACCTTCTGCTGCACGACATGGGCGAAGGCTTGGCCGACGCCAGACCGGAAGGCCGCGCCAGCGGCAGCGAATGGCGCACACCGCCGCTGTGGGGTATCGGCCTGACCGAAACCGTCAGCGGCCATACCTTCTTTCTGCACGACGGGCGCGCGCGCAACCTGACCGAGGCCATCCTGTGGCATGGCGGCGAAGCGCAAGAGGCGCGCGACGCATTCGCCGCCATGGACCCGGAAGACCGGGCCGCCCTGCTGCGCTTTCTGGAGTCGCTGTAATGGGCCGCCGACGCCGTGTGCTGAAAGGTCTGGCAGCCGCCGGTTTGGCGCCCGTCTGGCGCCCCGCGACCCTGCTCGCCGGCGAACCGATCGCCCAGACCCGGTTTGCCGACGTCAACAGCAACCTGGTCACCGACTATGCATCGCCGCGCTTCAACACGTTCGCCGAGGCGGCCCATAAGCAGGCCGAGATCCTGGTCGCCTACGACCAGGGCGACGCGACGCTAGAGGATGCGAAATCGGCGTTCCACGACGCGATCGGCGCCTGGATGAAAGTGCAACACTTGCGCTTTGGCGCGGCCGAAGAGCAGATGCGCGACTTCCGCATCCAGTTCTGGCCCGACAAACGCAACCGTGTCGGCAAACAGCTTGGCGAGGCCATGCGTGAAGAGCGCCAGGACCTGCTGGATCCCGAAGTCCTGGCCGATGCAAGCGTCGCTCTACAGGGTTTTCCGGCGCTTGAACGGCTGGTGTTCGTCGAGGAAGTCGCACCCGGAAGTTATGGTGGCGCGCTTGCCGTCGCGGTCGGAAACAACCTGGCCAGCATGACGGACGCCATTGCCGGCGCCTGGGCGCCGGCCGGAGCGACCGGCGCGGCGCTGCTGTCGCCCGGGTCCGGCGCGCGTTACAGCGATCCCGCCGCCGTTACCGCCGCCTTCGTCGGCGCCATGGCGGTGCAGCTTGAGTTCATCGCCCAACGCAAGCTCTCAACGCCGCTGGGCGAGAGTTTGGAGAAGGCGCGTCCGCGCACGTCCGAGACATGGCGCAGCGGCGGTAGCCTGACCCACATCGCGACCAATCTGACATCGCTGAGCGACATGTACGGCGGCGGGGACAGGATCGGCGCGCTTGTCGTCGAAGCCGGCTTCGAGCAAGTCTCCGAGAATCTTCAAGTTGCCATGGCCGAAGCCTTGGCGAACACACAGGCACTGGGCGCCGATCTGCCACCGCTGGTCGAAGAGGAGGCGGGCCGCGAACAGCTTGAGCAAATCGTCGCAAAGGTCGAAACGGCCCATGGCCTGGTCGCCGGCGACATTGCCGGCGCGCTCGATCTGGTCTTGGGGTTCAACAGCCTTGACGGCGACTGAACCGCAAACGGCGATCGCCAGCGCCTGGAGCGATCACGACGGATCGGCCCATGCCGGCGTTGTGACCAGCAGGGGTGACGCGCTCGTCGACGTCAACCTGCCCGGCCGCGGTCACGGCATATGCCTGGCGCCGGATAACAAGACCGCCGTCGTCTTCGCCCGGCGTCCCGGCCGCTTCGCGACGGTTATTGATCTGGTCGATCAGAAGGCGATCGCCCAGATCGACAGCCTTCCCGACCGCCACTTCTATGGCCACGGCGCCTTCTCAGCCGACGGCACGCGGCTGTTCGCGTCGGAAAACGACTTTGAGAACAGCGCCGGTCGCATCGGCATCTATGATGCCACCGACGGTTTCCGCAGGATCGGCGAGTGGTCGAGCCACGGCCTGGAGCCTCATGAAATCGTCCTGATGCCCGGCGGCAAGAAGCTTGCCGTCGCCAATGGCGGGATACGCACGCATCCTGAGAGCGGCCGTAAGAAACTTAACCTCGACACCATGGTGTCGTCCGTCGTTCTGATGGACAGCCAGGACGGCGCGCTGCTGGCATCCGTCTCGCCACCCGACGCACTGCATCGCCTCAGCCTGCGTCACATGGCGGTTAACGATGCCGGCCGCCTGGCGATCGCCATTCAGTATCAGGGCGCGCCAGGCGATCTCGTCCCCTTGCTGGCGACGTGGGATGGCCATGGCCCCCTCGCCTTCATCGACGACGGCGAGCCGGTGGTTCCGGCAATGAAGAGCTATTGCGGCAGCGTCGTCATCGATCGGGGTGGCACGGTGATCGCCCTGACGTCGGCGCCAGGCTATCTCGTCACGTTCTGGCGCATCGACGACCTCAGCCTCATCGCACACCGTCAGATCCCCGATGTCTGTGGCGCCGCGCCGCTCGGTACCCCCGGTCGCTTTCTTTTGTCGTCCGGCACCGGCGCCATGATGGTCTATGACGTGGCGACCGATGATCTGATCACGTGCGCCGCACCAAAACGCATGTGGGACAACCACCTGACGGCTGTCTGAAACCCGACATGACGTTGGTGCCGGCGCGCGATTGACGCCCGTCAGCAAGACTGGGAGGTTACGGCATGCCGATTGCCGGACCAGTTTTGCCAGGACCTGCCGATCTGACCAATCTGCTGGCGCCCGCCCTGGCAACCAAAGCGACCGAAACAGCGCTGGTCTCGCCGTCCAGTTCATGGACGTGGCGAGAGCTGGAGCGCGACATCGACACACTGGCGGCCCAGCTCATCGCAATGGGATTGCGCCGTGGCGATCGGGTCGCCTCACTGATGCCCAATCGCGGCGAGCTTCTGCTGCACTACCTCGCCTGCCTCAGGGCCGGCCTCGTCGTGACACCGCTCAACTACCGATACACGGCGCCTGAGATCGACTACGCCCTGGATGTCAGCGGCGCATCGATCTTGCTCGCCCACGCCGAGCGCGCCGATGATGTTCGGGCGAGCACGCTGGCCAGCCAATTGCCGCTGGGACCCATCGCGTTTGATGGGTCGCTGGACGGTGCGGGACAACTGGAGGATCTGATCACAGGCGAAAGGCCGCCAATCGAGCTTCCCGATCCCGATGTCAACGCGCCGGCCCTCCTGTTCTTCACCTCCGGCAGCACCGGCAAGCCTAAGGGTGTAACCCATAGCCTCTTCTCGTTCGGTTCCGTCGTCGCGAGCTGGTCACGGGCCATGGACTTGACGGGGCAGGACGTAGTTTTTCCTGGCGGCTCGATCGCGCATGTCGGGTCGCTGGTCACGTCTTTTGCCGCGTTTGCCGCCACCTCACGCGTCATCATCGCACACAGCGTCGATGGCGATGAGATCCTGTCGCTGCTGCGCGACAACCGGCCAAGTGTGTTTTTGAGTTTGCCGTCAGCGCTGATCGACCTGGAACGCGACCACGGTGCGACACGGGACGACTTCGCTTCGGTGCGCCTGTGCATGAGCGGCGGTGACAAGTTTCCTGCCAGTGTCGAAGAGGAGTTCACCGAACGCACGGGCCTGGTCATCAACGAGACCTATGGCCTGACGGAAGCGACCTCCTGTCTGTTCAACCTTTCCCAGCCGGTTGCCAAGATGGGCTCGACCGGGACGGTCACCCCAGGCTTCATACTCAGCATTCGCGACGACAGCGGCCAGGAAGCGCCAGCGGATGTCGACGGCGAACTCTGGGTCAGCGGTGCGCCGATCATGATCGGCTACTGGGAGAATACCCAGGCGACCGAAGCTGCCTTTGCCGATGGTTGGTTCGATACGGGCGACGTCATGCGTGTGGATGCGGACGGTTACTTTTGGTTTCGTGGGCGCAAGAAACAGATCATCGTTCACGACGGATCGAACATCGCGCCGCAAGACATAGAGGAAGTGGTCATGGCCCACCCAGCGGTCGACCTTGCCGGTGTCGTCGGCGTTCATGACGAGGTACATGGCGAGAATGTCTGGGCCTATGTGACACTGGTAGATGGCGCCGACACGCCGCGCACCCAAGACATCATTCGCTTCGCAAGAGAAGAAGTCGGCTACAAGGCGCCGGAGGTGGTCATTGTGCTGGATACCATGCCGGTCAACCCGTCCGGTAAGGTTGACCGGCTGGCGCTGAAGAAGCTGGCCGCGGAACGTCTCGACGCGAAACACCCGCACGCGTAACCACGCGCAAACGCCGTTCGCTCAGAATGGTGATGGTGCCGGGCCTTGACTTGGCCGGGCCGACCATGCCTAGTCGAAGGCTGACTTATCGGACGGTATCGATCGCGCGGGGGGCGATGACATGTCGGCGATGGCCAAGATCACACTGATGTTCGTCGTCTTCGTCGACCTGATCGGGCAAGGGCTCGTCTTTCCGATCATCAACACGTTGATCATGGAGCCGTCGACCGGTTTCCTGCCCCATTCGACGTCCATGGTGACCCGCCATTTCGATTACGGGCTGGTGATCGGCATCTTCTTCCTGTCCTGGTTTCTGGGCGTCGTCTATGTCGCGAAGGTCTCTGATTCGATCGGTCGCAAGAACGCCTTGCTCATCTGTCTTGGCGGCGCGCTGACCGGTTATGCGATTACGCTGGTAGCCCTTTACGTGAACAGCCTTTGGCTCTTGATCCTGGGCCGGGCGATCACCGGTTTTACCGCCGGCAATCAACCGATTGCCCAGGCGGCGATGATCGACGGCAGCACCGATGATGCTGATCGCGACCGCAACATGGGCTTTATCGTTACCGGCATCAGCTTCGGCCTGGTCGGCGGCCCGATCATCGGCGGTCTGCTGTCGGACCCCGAGGTGTTGGGCACGTGGGCGAGCCTGAAGCTGCCGTTCTACGCGTCGTTCGCCATGGTGTTGCTGGCGATCGTGATGGTGATCGTCTTCTTCCGCGACATCCGCACCGAACGCGTTCCCTTCGTCTTCCGCCCCTTCGATATCTTCGAGAGTTTGTGGCAGGTCACCAAACATCCCATCGTCATGCGGATCATGCCGGTCTATGCGCTGTTCATGGTCTCGAACGTCACCTTCTACATCTTTGTCGACAACTACCTGACCAGCGCGTTCGGTTACGGCGTGGTTGGCGGTAGCATTGCGATGCTGGTGATCGGTGTCGCGCTGGCGACAAGCAGTACGTTTCTGGTCAAACCGGTGCAGGCGCGCGTCGGCAAGCAGTACATCGTGGGCAGCGCTTCGGCGATCATGGTGATTTGTTCGTTAGCATTCATGCTGATCCCCATCGGCTGGCTGACCTATGTACCCATCTTTCTCTTCTATTTCCTGTTCGGCATCGCCTATCCGACCCTGCTCGGTATGTTCTCAGGCGCCGTGAGCGATGACGACCAAGGATGGGTCATGGGTGTCACCACCGCCGTCTTCTGCCTCGCCGGCGGCGTGATGTCGCTGATCGGCGGCGAACTGATGGGTTTCGATATCCGCTATCCCTACTACATCGCCACCGCGGCGGCGGCCCTTGGTTTGGTGTTCCTGGTGACGACCTGGGGCGCGCCGGCGATTAGAAAGCTCACGGCGCGGCCCACTGAATCTTAAGATGCCACCGTCTAGCGTTCGACCTCGACACGGCGAATGCGCCCGTCGGGACGAAAGTAGACGCGCTCGATGCCGTTGCTCGGCTTGCCGCCAATCGTGATGACGAAGTCGAAGGCAATGCCATCTTCACCGACGGAACGAAAGTTCTCGGGCTGCCAGTGAACATCGGGATTGGCGTCGAAGAAGGTCGTGTTCATCGCCAGGATCGCCGCAGCGCCGTTGTGCTCGCCAACGCCGGACGAAGAATATGTCGCGTCTTCGGCCAGCATGCTGGCGATCCGTTCGACGTCGTGATCGTTCGACGCCTCGACATAGGCCCGGGTGCGCGCGATCAGGTCAGCGGTGTTCACGCCGCGCCTTCCCGTGCTGCGCCGATCAGCTTGTCGACATCCTCTGCCTGGGTATTGAACGAACAGACAAAACGTATGGAGCCCGTGCCGTCACCGTTGTCCGAAAGTGGGTAGGTGCCGATGCCGGCGGCGACAATGGCGTCGTATGACCCTTGTGGCAGGCGGCAGAAGACCTCGTTGGCCTCGACCGGATTATCCAGCGAGACGCCCGGCACATCGGCGAGGCCCGCCGCCAGACGCGCCGCCTGAGTGTTGGCGTGACCGGCCCAGTTGAGCCAGTTGTCGTTGCTGATATAGGCCTCCAGCTGGGCGGAGAAGAAGCGCATCTTGCTATAGAGTTGACCGGCGCGTTTGTGCAGCCGCGCCAACCGGCCGACATGCTCTGGTGACGGATTGAAGAGCACGATCGCCTCGACCGCCATACAGCCGTTCTTGGTGGCGCCGAACGACAGAAGGTCGACGCCGGCGCGCCATGTCAGGTCGGCCGGCGCGCAACCCAGCGCGGCGACGGCATTGGCGAAGCGCGCGCCATCCAGGTGAAACGCGAGTTGTTCGGCCTTGGCGACATCGCCGATGGCGCCAATCTGGTCGACGCTGTAGAGCGTTCCGGCCTCCGTCGCCTGGGTGATCGAGACCGCCGAGGGAAGCGGATGATGGACGTCGTCGCGCGAATAGCGGCTTGCCGCGGCACGCAGTGTCTCCGCCGAGACCCGGCCTTGATCCCCGGACATCAGATGCAACTTCGCGCCGCCGGTGAGAAACTCCGGACCGTTGGCTTCATCGACCGCGATATGGGCGGCCTCGTGACAAAAGATCGCCCCCCATGGCGGTGTCACGGTGGCGAGCGCCAAGCCATTGGCGATCGAGCCGGTGCCGGCCGGCATGACCCGGCATGTCGTCTCAAAGAGATCGGAGAAACGCGCGTTCAAGCTTTCGGTCATGGCGTCCTCGCCATAACTCGCGACGCCGCCGTTGTTCGCGGCTTCTAGGGCCGCCATGATTTCCGGCGCGATGCCGGTGACGTTGTCACTGCCGAAGTGGGCGGTGGACGGAAGATTGCTCATCAGGGGTTCCGGGCCAAAAGTTCTAGGGTACCGAGCACCTCGCCGGTGCGCCGGTCGATGGTGATGATCTGCTGGGTGCCGTCGCTGAGGCGCATCAGCAGGCTCAATGCGTCGCCTTCGCCGGTCATGGTCATGACTTCGGCGCCGGCCGGCAGCGCGACGGCCACACTGGCGAAGGTGCCGGTGCTCTGAGTCGTCGTCACGCCGTCGCCGGCGCTATCGCCGACCTTGTCGATAATGACCATGACGATCAGGATCGTCAGGCCGATGATGCCGAGACCCAAACCAATGACGACAGCCTTGATTGTGTTAAGACCTCGGTTCATGCAGAACGTTCCCAACCATGACATGTCCCGCCTGACGACGAACCGCCGATGACAGAACGACGGACGCTGGACCATATCGTCGCGGCCGACGAAGCAGGCGAGCGGCTCGATCGCGTGCTGGCGCGCGCCCATAGCGAGTTGTCACGTGCGCGCATCCAGTCCTTGATCGAGGGCGGCCGGCTGATCGCCGGCGGCGTGACGATAACGGACGCCAATTACCGGGTCAAACCGGCGGAGCGCCTGACCTTGCGGATCCCACCGCCAAGCCCGGCGCGGCCCGAGCCCGAGGATATTCCGCTCAATATCGCCTATGAAGACGACCATCTTCTGGTTGTGGACAAGCCTGCCGGCCTGGTGGTCCATCCGGCCGCCGGCAATCCCACGGGCACCCTGGTCAACGCCCTGATCGCCCATTGCGGCGACAGCCTGTCGGGCATCGGCGGCGAGAAGCGGCCGGGCATCGTCCACCGCCTGGACAAAGATACCAGCGGGCTGATGGTTGTCGCCAAGACCGACCAGGCCCATATACATCTATCCAACCAACTTTCCGCACGCACCCTATCCCGCGAGTACGCCGCGCTCGTCTGGGGCGTTCCCGCGCCCCTTGAAGGCCGAATCGAGGGCAATATCGGGCGCAGCCGTAGGAACAGGAAGAAGATGGACGTGTTACAGGAAGGCGGCAAGCCGGCCCTGACGCACTATCGTGTCGAGCGTGCCTTTGGCCGATTGGCCAGTCTGGTCATCTGCCGCCTGGCAACGGGGAGGACGCACCAAATTCGTGTGCATATGGCCCATATCCGCCATCCCGTCCTGGGCGATCCGGCCTATGGCGGACGGCACCAGAACCGCACAAACGCTGCCCCTTCCGAGGTTCAGACGGTCCTGGCGGGGTTCAAACGGCAGGCGTTGCATGCCCGGCGGCTGGCCTTTCAACATCCCGCCACAAATGAGATGTTAAACTTGGAAAGCCCGCTGCCAGCCGACATGGCAGCCCTCGAAAACGCCTTGGAGGGGGCGTTTCCGGTGACGTGACATAAAGTTGACTCCTGTAGTCGGATATATTGAACTAAGCATGACGCTGCCGCGTAAAAATGGACGATGCCCCAGGCGTCGCAGGTGGCGGTGTCCTACAGCCCGAGGTTGAACATATGGCCCAGTTACGGCTGCCGGCGCTGACGCCGGAAAGTAGTTTGAGCAACTATCTGCGCGAGATCCGGAAGTTTCCGATGCTCGAGCAGCAACAGGAATTCCAGCTCGCCAAACGCTGGCGCGAAGACGGTGACGTCGACGCCGCCCACGAACTGGTGACGAGCCATCTGCGTCTGGTCGCGAAGATCGCCATGGGCTATCGCGGCTATGGCCTGCCGCTGGCGGAACTAATCTCTGAAGGCAATGTCGGCCTGATGCAGGCGGTGAAGCGCTTCGACCCCGACAAGGGCTTCCGCCTGGCGACCTATGCCATGTGGTGGATCCGCGCGGCGATCCAGGAGTATATCCTGCATTCGTGGTCACTGGTGAAGATGGGCACGACGGCGGCCCAGAAGAAGCTCTTCTTCAATCTGAGGAAGCTGAAAGGCCAGCTGCAGGCGATCGACGATGGCGACCTGCCGCCCGAAACGGTGACCGAAATCGCGACGCGTCTGGACGTGCCCGAGCAGGACGTCGTTTCGATGAACCGGCGCCTTTCCAGCCCCGACCATTCGCTCAACGCACCGCTGCAGCAGGACGGCGATGGCGAGTGGCAGGACTTGCTGGTCGATGAGAGCGACAACCAGGAAGAGACGCTGGGCGACCGTGAGGAGCTTGAGTCACGCCGCGCCCTGCTCGCCACCGCCATGGAGGCGTTGAACGAGCGCGAACGCTATATCCTGGTCGAGCGGCGTCTGTCGGAAGAGCCGAAGACCCTGGAGGAACTCTCCCAGGAATACGGTATCAGCCGCGAGCGGGTGCGCCAGATCGAGGTGCGCGCGTTCGAGAAGCTGCAAAAGGCGGTCAAAAACGCCGCCGCCGAACGCCGCCCGGTGCCCGCCGCCTGATCAACCAACAAAATAGAAGCGAGACAGTCGGCCCGCGTCCTATCGGCGCGGGCCGATTGACGTTCAGGTCATGCGCCCGACCATGCGTTTGAGCGTCGCGTCCTTGTCGACGACGTGGTGCTTCACCGCGGCCGCGACGTGGACGACGATGATGGCGATCAGCGCATAGGCAAGCCACTCGTGGACGCCACCGGCGATCTTGTTCACGGAACCGCTTTCCGGCAGCGCCGGCAGGCTGAAGAGGCTGAAGAAAGAAACCGGGTGACCGCCGGTCGACGACATGATGTAGCCGGAAATCGGCATGCCGAGGATACACAGCAGCAGCGCGATATGGACGGCCTTGGCGGCGACTTCCTGCCAGCGCGGCATGACCGCGACATCGTCAGGGAAACGCCAGACCACCCGCCACAGGACGCGCCAGAAACCGTAGATCAAAACGAAGACGCCGAGCGATTTGTGCAGGTTGATCCACCAGGTCAGCTCTGCCCCGCGCGGCAGCGTGTCCATGTAGAGGCCGATGGCCAGCAGCGCGATGATGACAACCGCGACGGTCCAGTGGTTCACGATCGACACGCTGCCGAAGCGCTTGCCAGTATCCCTTAACGCCAACAGGACAATCCCCAATCACCCAACGATTTCATGACGATACGCGACGGTGTCGGCCATTTGCCAGCTAAAACGAGACAACGAGGCCCAACGATACGAAATTCGACGCGTCGTCGACGCCGTTGATCGTGCCAAAAATGCCCGATCGGTGCTGCAGTCGGCCAAGCAACGCGTAGTTCGGATACTCGGGCAGGGCCAGCGTCAGTTCGAGGTTCAACTGGTTGAGGGTTTTTTGGCGAATGCCCGTCTTGTTGAACTCCAGTTCGGACTGACGCGTCGTGATACTGGGCCCCAAACCCGCCGCCATCGTCGTGACGACGTAATCGTCCCAGGGAAAGTCGTGCACCCTGGCATAGAGCGCGACGCCGAACTCGCCGTAACGCTGGGAGCCGTAGTGGTGGCCGAACATCCCCTCCAGTTCGAACCACATATGGTCGCCATAGCCGCCGATGCGGCGTCGCAACGCAACCGCCAGCAGGCGTTCGGTGTTGCCATCGACCCTGAAGAGGTCCCCGACAATATCGCTGAAACTGTCGTCCGTGCCCTCGCCGCCGAACACCGCGATAGACCATTTGGGATCCTCGGCCGCGCGCCAATCCCACAGGTCGGCGGCACGGCTGGTGCCGGATACCGACAGCGCCACGACCAAGGAGGCCATCGCCACACGCATGTGCAAACGCACCATGAGGCAATTCCATCACCAATGACGAGGCAGACCTACACCATCAAACAAGCCATGGACAGAGACGCCGACCCGCTACCGGTTGCCGATCGATGGGGTGGCGGTTAAGGCGATTCCGGGCAGGTGACGTTCAAGCAGGCGTCGCTTGCCGCCCGCTCTTCCTCGGGCAACTGACAGCAGATGCCCTCCTCACTCTCCTCGACGCTGATCTCCTCGACGATCTTCTCTTCCTTGAACTCGATGATGACCTGATTGGTCGTTCGATCGACCGTCGACGGCGAGACGCCGAACAGGCTCTGGGTCTCGTCGGCGAACTGGGCATGGGCCAGGCAGGGCAGCACGACAGCGACCACCGACAGCATCATGGCTTGCCTTAAACTACGGAAACTCATGGCATAACTCCGGCGCCCGACTCGACTAACCTATGCTCAAGATTGGTATTATAGACCCTAATGACAACCACACCGAAGCGCGAACCGTTAACGAGTGCGTGCGGTCACACCTAGCTGGCGGGTGCGGCAAACAGCAGCAGGTTGTTGTCAGGGTCGCTGACAACAAAACCGCGGGCGCCCCAAGGTTCCTGCCGCAGAGCCTGATGGAATGGAACCCCAGCCTCCTGATAGGTCAGATAGAGCTGCTTGAGCTGCGCCGCTGTTTCCACGGTTACGGTCGCCGACAGCAAATTCTCGCGTGCCCTGATGTCGTCGACGAAGACCGGTTCGCTGACCAGTCTTAGATTGAGCAGCGCGGCGCCGCGTCTAACTTGGCCATAGAACGGCGGATCTCCGTGCAGAAAGGCGACGGCAAATCCGAGCTTGCCGATATAGAACCCACATGCCGCCTCCATGTTGGCAACATAGAGCTGCGCCTCGGTCGAACTGAGGACGGGATCGGACGGTGTTCTGGTGTCAGGTTTGTTAATGTCTTGCATACCTGCCTTAAGCGCCTGCCAAGTCTCGAACCCGAACCGCCGTGCGACGAGCTCCTGGGCATCGGCGAGCTGGAAGGTGGCGTTCAGCACCTGGTTGTCGTTCAGGTGCGCGAAGCGCGGCAAGGACCGGCCGATCTCCGCGGCGACGGGATGGTAGCGTTCCCGGTGCCAGCGCAGGACCTGCTTGGCTTGTTTGCGAAGGTTTTCGAGACTTGGCATGGGCGCGCAATGTGTTGATGACACGCAGGCGGGCATCGCCCCTTCGGCCATTGGCCGTTGCGCCCTGCAATAGCCGAACGACAATGGACGAGGCGCCCGCGGCGTGTCAACCGCGCGACCTTGCCGGTCAGTCGATCGTCCAGAACTCGCGCGGCACGCGGGTGGTCAAAAGTTCGGCGCCGTCGTCGGTGATGACGGCGTTCTCTTCGTGCACGATCATCTTGCCTGGCGCGTACTCCATGCCCGGTTCGATGGTCAGCACCATGCCCGCCTCGATGACTGTCGTGTCGCCGGGCATGTTGGATGGCGGTTCGGTCAACTGCATGCCGAGGCCATGGCCCATGCGCCCGACGTTGTTGCCGATGGAGCCGGCGTCTTCCAGAAGCTTGGCCATGACGCGCCAGACATCCTCGACGGTGGCGCCCGGCCGCGCGGCGGCCAAGCCGGCTTCCGTCGCGTCCCACACCGCCGAGTTGGCGCGGCGCGCGGCATCGCCCACGTCGCCAACCGCGTAGTTGCGGTCGAAGTCGCAGAAATAGCCGTCGTAGAACGAACCGGTATCGATGAAGAGAATGTCGCCTTCTTCCATGACCCGGTCATTGGGGCCGCAGACGATCTGATCGACGCCGCCGGGACCGGCGATGCCAGGCATGAAGGGGACGGAGTCAGCGCCGCGCGCCAAGACGTCCATGGTCAGCCTGCGGCAGGCCTCGCGAGGCGTGTCGCCCGGATGCACATAGGACGGCAAGGCTTCGTAGGCATCACTGGCGATTTGGCAGATGAACCGGATGTGCTCGATCTCCGCCGGCGTCTTGACGCCGCGTATGCGCCAGATGGCCGGCGAGCCATTCATGATCTCAAGCCCCGGCAACGCGTCGCGCAGATCATCGAGCTGGGCGACCGGCATCCTGAGCGCCATCTCGCGCCCCAATTCCGCGCCGACACGGCCGAACGTGCGCGGCAGTTGCGCGAGCGCTTCGGCCAGCAGCGACGTGCCGTCGTCTTCGGGCCGGGGCGCGGGCCAGGAGCGCACATCGTCGAGCCAGGTCGCGGCCATTTCCGGCGCGCCGATTTCCGGCACGACGGCGACCGGTTTGCCGTCGGCCGGCACCACGACGAACCATGGCCGGGTCGGGCTTTCCCAGAACTGGCTGGCGAAGCCGGTGATGTAGCGGATGTTGGGCGGCGTCGTCAGCAGCAGCGCATCGAGTTCGTGCTCGCGCATGATGGCTTGGGCGCGCGCCGTGCGCTTTTCGAACTCAGCGGGCGAAAAACCACGCGGTGGTGGCGTGCGTTGTTGCGCCATGTTGCCCCCTGCTCCCATGCGATCCTGTTAGTCGGCGAACGGATCGGTCACCAGGATGGTATCCTCGCGCTCTGGGCTGGTCGATAGAAGCGCGACTGGCGCCTCGATCAGTTCCTCGATGCGGCGCACATACTTGATGCAGGTCGCCGGCAGATCGGCCCAGCTGCGCGCGCCCTGGGTGCTTTCGTCCCAGCCTTCCAGGTTCTCGTAGATCGGTTCCACACCCGCCTGGATCTGCTGCGCAGCCGGCAGGTGATCCAGAATGACGCCGTTATAGCGGTATCCGACACAGACCTTGAGCGGCATGATGCCATCCAACACATCGAGCTTCGTCAGTGCGATACCGTCAATGCCGCCGATCTTGATCGCCTGGCGCACCATGACCGCGTCGAACCAGCCGCAGCGGCGCGGGCGCCCGGTCACCGTGCCGAACTCGTGGCCGCGTTCACCAAGCTTCTTGCCGGTGTCGTTATCCTGCTCGGTCGGGAATGGCCCGGCGCCCACGCGCGTGGTGTAGGCCTTGGTGATGCCGAGCACGTATTCCACGGCGCCCGGTCCGATGCCAGAACCCACCGCCGCCTGGCCGCCCACCGTGTTCGATGAGGTGACAAACGGATAGGTGCCGTGGTCGACATCCAGGAAGTGCGCCTGCGCGCCCTCGAACAAGATACGGCGGCCGCGGCGGCGCAAGTCGGCAAGCCGCCGCCACACCGGCTCGGCATGGGCCATCAGGCGCGGCGCGATATCCTTCAACGACTGCAGCAGCGCATCGCGATCGATCGGCGGCATGTCCATGCCCTTGCGCAGGGCGTCGTGGTGCTGCAACAGCATGTCGATCTTGTGAGCGAGCGTCGCTTCATCGCCGAGGTCGCAGACACGGATGGCGCGGCGCGCGACCTTGTCCTCATAAGCCGGGCCGATCCCACGTCCGGTCGTGCCAATCTTGTCCTTGCCGCGCAGTTTTTCGCGCGCCTGGTCGAGTTCGGTGTGGAGCGGCAGGATCAGCGTTGCGTTTTCGGCGACCAGCAGATTGTCCGGACCGACGACGAGGCCCTGCTGTTCGACCCGCTCGATCTCCTCGAACAGCGCCCAGGGATCGATGACGACGCCGTTGCCGATGATCGAGAGTTTGTCCTGGCGCACGACGCCGGAGGGCAGCAGCGACAGTTTGAAGGTCTGGTTGTCGATCTGCAGCGTATGGCCGGCGTTATGACCGCCTTGAAAGCGCACGACCACGTCGGCGCGCTCCGATAACCAGTCGACAATCTTACCCTTGCCTTCGTCGCCCCATTGGGCGCCGACGACCGCCACGTTCGCCATGCCGGAAGCCTCTGAGAATCTGCGGACGCGGGACTATATACGTTCCCGCGCGCGATAAAAGACCTGCCTGGGGACCGACATGCGACTGCCGAGAAAAGCTAAGAATACTGCGGATTGAGGGGCCGGAGACGGGCCTACTCGTGCACGGTCTGCAGCTTCTTTTCGTCGATCAGCAGGACGACCAGGACACCCGCCACGGCAGATGCCAGCGCAATCCAATAGGCATCGCTGAGCGCGCCCGGAAAGACATGAACTAGATCGGCTTTGCTGACACCCGACGTTTCGGAAAACATGATCGCCGTGGCGCCGGCGATACCGACGGCGGCCAGTATCAGGTGTACCATGAACGACAAGCCGCCGGCCAGACCCGCCCGGGACTCCCGCACCGCGCTGACCGCCGCGGTTCCCGCCGTGCCGACGCACAGGATCGCACCGGCGGCGACGATGATCATGGCGGGTAGAAGGGTGTAGTAGCCCCAGGATGGGTCCAGGAAGAAGACCGCCCAGGCCGAACCGATAACCGAGAGGCCGAAACCAACCAGCAATAGACGCTTGGGCCCGATGGGCGCATAGAGGCTGCCGGACAGGATCGAACCCACCGCCAGGATGATCATCATGGGCATCATCCCGAACGACGAATCCATCACCGACCAGCCCAACGTGTTCTGCATGTATTGCGGGAAGTAGAGGAAGCCGATGAAAACAGGTGGAATGACAAGCCCGTTGGCCCATAAGGCCGCCATGAACTCGCGGTTCTTCATCAGGCCAAGCGGCATCATCGGGTCTTTGACCTTCGCCTCGACGAATGGGAACACGATGAACATCAGGGCACTCAGCACGAACAGGCCAATGACGCCATACGACGACCAGCCCCAGTCGGCGCCGACGTCCAGCCCATAGAGCATCGCAAAGACGCCCAAACCCAAAACCGCCATTCCGGCGATGTCGATCTTTTCCTCGACCTTCTCTGGCGAGTCCTTTTTCACGAAAGGCGACACCATCAGCACAGCGATAACCGCAACGGCCGCATTAAAGACAAAGAAGAAGCGCCAGTCGCCGAGCGAGGTGAACACACCACCAAGGAGCGGGCCCACCACGTTGCCGGTCGTGACGCCGGCCAACAGCAAACCAATCGCCAGACCGCGCCTTTCCTCGGCGACACTCAGCGCCGCCAGCGCGAAGATACTGGGCCACAGCAGTGACGCACCGACACCTTGAATGCCACGCGCGACGATCAGCAACGTCACCGATGGTGCGAGCGCGCAAGCCACCGACGCCACAAAGAAGATCGCCAACCCCAACTGCATCAGCCGCCTGCGGCCGTAGAGATCGCCAAGTCGTCCCGCCGCGACCATCAAGACTGCGAAGGTCAGCGCATACATGTTCATGACCCACTGGGTGGTCGTGATGTCGGTATCGAACTCTTTCTCGATCGCCGTCACCAGCAGCGCGGCACCAATAAAGTCGGTGCCGATCATAAACGCGACGACCATCAAGGTCGTGATAACGAACTTGGTTTCTCGATCCACGTAGCGCCCCCCAGTCGCGCCAGCAGGTTTTGCCAGCGTTGCTGGTACGCATGGTGCCTGACCCGGCGCGAAGATCAAACTGATTGTGGCGGCGTACTGACTTTCAACGCAGTCGCGATATGCGATACGCGACCTTCTCCAGAAAACGTTGGCGGTCCCTCTCGCCACGCGAGTCCATGTTGTAGAGGCCCAGCCAGAACGTGCGGCAATGGGCATGACAGCAGGTTCGCAGACTGCGCAGCAGGACCTTGCGGCCCGGCGCGCACATGATGAATGTCCAGTACCACCACGGTGCGCCAAGCGTCGAAACGGCGCCGATGACCCGGATCTTGGTCAGCATCGGGCGCATACGGGCGTACTTTTCATCCATGGAAAAAACCACATGGGGAAGCCAGACACGCTCCAGCCATCCTTTGAGCATGGCTGGCGGCCCCATCCACCAGGTGGGATAGGTGAAGATCAGGCCTTCGCAGTCCCTGAGCTTGTCGACATGGTCGCTGACCGGAACCTCGTTGACGCCTGCCGTGTGGTAGTCGCGCCGGTCGCGTTCGCTCATCACCGGATCGAACCCCTCGGCATAGAGGTCGAGTACGTCGACGGTGTGCCCAGCGTCCTCGGCCGCGTTCACCACGGTATCGCGCAGTGCAGCGGTGAAACTGTCAGGGACCGGGTGGCAATGGACAACGAGGAGCCGCATCGCCCGGCCCTACGCGCGCGCAGCCAAGCACATACCGGACAAGTCCGGTGGAGCTTCGGTGTGACGACAGGTGATCCAGGCGGCGTTCATGGGCCCTGCTATAGGTCAGCGTGTTGGGCCCTCGTTTAGCCAGTGCCAGTGGCTATCCCTGTGTCGCTCGCCTGGGAGTTCGTGTCAAGAGAGGCAAGAAAGTTGACTAGAACCTCAGCGATACCGCCTGCTGGATGCCCTCATGGCTGCGCAAGGTTGCCAGGACCGAGGGCGGGATCTGCTGGTCGACGCTGATCAGCGCGATGGCGTCGCCGCCTGCTTCCGCGCGGCCCAGGTTGAACGTCGCGATGTTCAGATCCGCTTCGCCCAGGGTCTGGCCTAAGAAGCCGATGATGCCCGGTACGTCGCGGTTGGTGATGTAGAGCATGTGCGGCGTGACTTCCGCCTCGATGCTGATGCCCTTGACGCGCACCAGCCGGGGATGGCCGTTGGCGAAGAGCGTGCCCGCGACATCGCGCTCGCGGTTCTCCGTCGTGACTGACACGCGCATCAGGGTCTGGTAGTCGCCTGGGCGGTCATGGCGCACCTCCGCCACGTCGATATCGCGGTCCTGGGCGACCACCGGCGCGTTCACCATGTTGACCGTCTCGACGATCGGTTCCAGCAGGCCGGCGAGCACGATGGCGGTCAGCGGACGAGTGTTGAGCGTCGCGACATGGCCCTCGTATTCGATGGTCACCGCGCGCAGACCGCTGCGGGTCAACTGGCCGGCGAAGCTGCCGAGCTGGCGCGCGAGCAGCATGTATGGCTCCAGCAGCGGCGCTTCCTCCGGCGTGATCGACGGCATGTTGAGCGCGTTGGAGACGGCGCCGTGGATCAGGTAGTCGCCCATCTGCTCAGCGATCTGACGCGCGACCTTTTCCTGGGCCTCCGCCGTCGAGGCGCCCAAATGCGGGGTCGTCACCACGTTTTCAAGTCCGAGCAACGGGCTGCCTTCGGGCGGTTCTGTGGTGAAGACGTCGAGCGCCGCGCCCGCGACGTGACCCGACTGCAGGGCGTCATAGAGCGCGTCTTCGTTGACAATACCGCCACGCGCGCAGTTGACGACGCGAATGCCCGGTCGCGCCATCGCCAGCTCCGGCGCGCCGATCAGATCGCGCGTCGCATCGTTCAGGGGCGCGTGGACGGAGATGACATCGGCGCGCGACATCAGATCGTCCAGGCCGACCCGCTCAATGCCCAGTTCGCGCGCGCGTTCGGGCGCCAAGAAGGGATCGTGCGCGATGACGCGCATGCGCAAACCCTGCGCGCGGCTGGCGACGATCGAGCCGATATTGCCGCAACCGACCAGGCCCAGCACCTTGCCAGCCAGTTCGACACCGACAAACTTCGACTTCTCCCACTTGCCGGCGCGCATGGAGCGGTCGGCGGCGGGGATCTGTCGAGCCAGCGCCATCATCATGGCAATGGCGTGCTCGGCGGTCGTGATGGCGTTGCCGAACGGCGTGTTCATGACGACGACGCCGCGCTGGGTCGCGGCGGCGACATCAATGTTGTCGACGCCGATGCCGGCGCGTCCAATCACCTTCAGATTGTCCGCCGCGGCGATCACCTCGGCGGTCGCCTTGGTTGCCGAGCGCACGGCGAGGCCTTCGTAAGCCGAAATACGCGCGATCAGGTCGTCCGGCGATAGGCCGGTCTCGACATCGACCTCGACGCCGCGTTCGCGCAGGATATCGGCGGCATCGTCGCTCAGCTTGTCGGCAATCAGAACTCTGGGCATCGCTCAGGCCTCCGCCAGCACGTGGTCATGGGCCCAGTCGAGCCAAGGCGTCAGCGCTTCCATGTCGGATGTCTCGACCGTCGCGCCGCCCCAGATCCGGAGCCCCGGCGGCGCGGCGCGATGGGTGTTGATGTCATAGGCGATGTCTTCGGCCTCCAGCAGCGACGCGATCGCCTTGGGCTGGGCCGGGGTGTCAACCAGCTTGAGACAGATAGAGGTGGTCGAGCGGGTGGCGGGATCGCTGGCCAAGAAGTCAATCCAGGGCGTCTTTTCGACCCAGGGTGCGAGCGCATCGAAGTTGGCTTGGCTGCGGGCCAAGAGCGCCTTCAGCCCGCCGATTCCCTCGGCCCACATCAGACCGTCGATGGCATCCTCGACCGCCAGCATGGAGGGCGTGTTGATGGTTTCCCCGGCGAAGATGCCGTCGATCAGCTTGCCCTTCTTGGTCAGGCGAAAGATCTTCGGCAGCGGTCGGGGCGCGCCGGCTTCCAGCCGCGCGACGGCACGTGGGCTCAAGACCAGCATGCCGTGGCCGCCCTCGCCGCCCAGCACCTTCTGCCAGGACCAGGTGACGACATCCAGCCTGTCCCACGCCATATCCATGGCGAAAACCGCCGAGGTCGCGTCGCAGATGGCAAGGCCCTCGCGGTCGGGCGCGATCCAGTCGCCATCGGGCACGCGCACGCCGGACGTGGTGCCGTTCCAGGTGAAGACGACATCGCGCGACCAGTCGACCGCCGAGAGATCCGGCAAGTCGCCATAGGGCGCATCGAGCACGCGCAGGTCCTGGATGCCCAGCTCGTCGCGGGCGTCGGTCACCCATTGCTGGCCAAAGTTCTCCCACGACAGCATGTCGACACCGCGGCTGCCCAGGAGCGACCACAGCGCCAGCTCGATGGCGCCGGTGTCGGACGCCGGCACGATGGCAAGGCGGTAGTCGTCGGGCAGCTCCAGTACGCGCCGGCTGCGCTCGATCACCTCGGCGAGTTTGGCCTTGCCGCCTTTGGCGCGATGCGAGCGGCCGACATAGGCGTCCTCAAGCGCCGACAGCGACCAGCCCAGATGCTTGGCACAGGGTCCGGACGAAAAGAACGGCCGTGCGGGACGCACGTCGGGTCGTGGCGCTGTCATGTTGTGTTTCCTTGGAACCGTCACTGGCGGGCGGCGGCCGGAGACTAGGAAATACAACCTGCCCCGTCAATCGGTACAGAATTGGTCTAGTAGATTTTTCGTTATGCGATCACCGCGGGTCGAGCTTGGCCATGACGTCGCGGCGCCACAGCAGCATGATCAGAGCAATCGCCACGATGCCCGCGGCGATCGCAACAACGAAGATCAGGTGAATGTTGATCGCCATAAGACTGCCGCCGACCACCGAGATAGTGCCGGTGCCCAGCGTGAAGAGCGAGATCGACACGCCCATGACCCAGCCTTGCTCGCTGGCGCCGACCGACGTGGAGAACAAGGTCAGCATGGTCGCGTAGTTGATCGCGAAGCCGGCGAACAGCGGGATGATCAGGACATAGGCGAGCCAAGGCGAGTCGTTGAAGAGGAGACCGACCTCGGCCAGGATCATGACGACCAAGGCGCCGATCACAACGGTCTTGCGGCCGTAGCGCGCGCTGATCGGCCCCATCAGGAACGCGCCCGCCAGGCCCAGGCTAGCGCCCAGGATCACCATGGCGATGCTGTTCTCGAGCGTGCCGAAGTTGAAGAGGTCGAAGAAGTAGCTATCCATGAAGACATAGACGGCGTTCAGACAGAGCTGCGAGAAGAAGAAGACCAGCCCGACCTTGACGACCAGCGGACGCGAACATGCCTGCCATAGAATCAGGAACGCATCGATTGGGTTGACGCGCAGCGGCTGGCGTTCGACATCGGTGTCGCGGAAGAAGAAGAGAATCAGAATGGCATTCGCCAGCACCAGAACGGCGGCGACATAGAATGGCAGTTTCAAGGACGCGATATCGCCGATAAGAGAACTGTCGGAGAGCACACCACCCAGGATCGGGCCGATGACCAGGCCGATGCTGAGCGCCATGATGACGAGGCCCATGTACCGCGTCTTTTCTTCCTCGCTGCGGCTCATGTCGACGAGCGCGGCCTGCGCGATCGGCTGATTGCCGGCGGTGAAGCCGGAGATCGCTCGGCCGATGACCAGCAACAGGAAGCTGTTCGTGTAGAGCGCGACGATGGTCAGCGCATAACCGCCGAAACCGCCGGCCAGGCAAATCAAGATGCCGTTCTTGCGGCCGATCGAATCCGACAGCTTCGAGATATAGGCCGCGCCTAAGAACCAGGCGAAGTAGAAAACGCCGATGGCGATGCCGAAATCGAGTTCGCGCATGGCCTGCGTCGTCTCGGTGGGCAGGATGCCCTGCTCCTTGCTCAAGATGAGCGTCGTCACGAGTGGCAGGACCAAGCCCTGGCCCATCGTGTCAAGCACGACGACCAGCAGCAACGCGAACTGTGCGATTCTCATGAGCGCCCCTCCCCACGGCGGCGAACCATCCGCCATCGCAGCGATCATGCACGATAGTTGTTGTAAATCAAATCGTTATGCCAGCGACTCGAAATCCGCGGGGCCACGCTCTGGCGTGCTCACCGTCGGCTTTGCCGGCTTACTTTGGCTTACGACCCCAAGCGCCGACATCGAGCGGCGAGACGAAGGCATAGTCGGGATCACGCCATGCGGCCATGGCCGTCTGCCATGTCTTGTCATCAACGATCGTACCACGCAGTCGTTCCTCGAGAAGCCCGTAACCCTCGATGATCTGCGTTGCCCAACCGTCGCCGCCACGTTGAATGGCGACCCGGCCGTCATGGCCGAGGTCATCAAGGCCTGCGCGCGCGAGGTAGTCCGGCACGTGCCTCCCGGCTCGCGAGTCCAAAAGCCGCGCCGCACGCAGGTCGTCGGCGGCATCGTTTCTAAGGCGCTCTATCGCCGGGCCGCCCGGATAGTCACGCACGAGCGACGGGCCGACCGTGTAGTCGGTATCCTCGACGACCAGCCACCCGCCCGGCCGCAACGCGCCCACCATGTTTCGGATCGCAAGGCTTTCGTCACCCACCAGGTGAGAGATCAGCAACCGCGCGTGAACCAGATCGAAGGCTTCGGTTTCCGGCGGGCCAGCGAGAATGTCGTGATGACGAACATCGAAGCGGTCATTGCCGCACGCTTCGAGGTGGCGGGTATCCAGGTCGGTCACGACGACCGCGGCACCGGTTTGGTCAGCCAGCCAGGCGGCAACACTTCCGGTACCACCGGCAACCTCAAGGACACGCGCACCCTCCAACAGAACGGGCAAACCCACAATTCGTTGCCGTGAGGCCGGATCGTACAACGCGGTGATGCGGTCGAGGCGCGCACGTTCATCGGCAACCGGATTGTCACGGGCGAAGTAATGGTCCCTTGTGTGCATACGGACTCCAGCCGCTCTTCCTCACAGACATAGTAGTGATGGGTTGGATGGGCGCCAAATTGACGGAGACCCTTGGCGACCGGACACAGCCTTATCAGCCGTGAGACTTGCCCGAACATCGTCGCCGCCGATACTCTCAACGCGAGCATTCTGCAGATACTCATCAACAACCCAAGGCGGTCATGCTGGGTCGGCTGTTTCAGCGCGGATTTCACATTTTGCTCCTGGCCCGCGATACGTGGATCACGGCCGCCATCGTCGCTGTCGCGATGATCATCATTCCGCAGGGCCAGCAACTACTGGCCAAGGTGGCGGTCGATAGGTTCGACCTGGGAAGCTTCGTCGGCACCACGTTCTGGAGCCTGGCCGCCTATTACTTCACCCGCGTCCGATATCGCCATGCCCTGGAACGGGATTACCGCGACGCGATCACGCCGCGACAAGCGCGAACCATGGCGGTCGTCGCCGGCCTGGTGCCCATCGCGGTCACGATGATCGGCATTCACGCCGTGCTGCCGCCCGGGTCGACGGGGTTGAGCGAGATCCTCGTTCCAGCACTATCCCTGATTGCTTATGTCGTCATCGTGGTGTTGTCCCGCAGCGTCGCGTTGCGACGCCGTGACGACGCCGCCGGTGAGCGCACTGCCGGATTGTCGGAGCGGGCGCTGATCGCGCTCTTTCTGCTGCCCGGCATCGTTCTCTTTATCCTCGGTTACTTCGTTCCGGTGCCTGTCGGCCACACTCTCCACACCTATCCCCTGATCACGATCTGGGCTGGCGGCGCCATCGCACTGTTGGGTTGCCTTCAGATTCTGTCGGGGCGCGTCGGCCTGCCACTGACCGGGATCCTGATCGTGATCGCCTTAGTTTTCAGCGCCACCGTGCCCAGCTGGAACCAAGGCCATGAACTGCGCGCCATGGACTCTTCGCTGGCGCCCGATCAACGCGTCAACTTGCGCGATGCGCTTGCTGTCTGGCTGGAAGGTCAGCCGGCAAGCGAGCCCGTCACGCTGACCCTGATTGCCGCGCCTGGCGGCGGCGTTGTCTCGGCGACATGGACCAGCGTCGCGCTTAGCAAGCTTCACGAGATCTATGGCGACGACTTTGCGCGCAGCCTTTTTGCCATCAGCGCGGTGTCCGGTGGCTCGCTCGGCGCGACGTTGTTTGCGGAGTCCGCACGGGCAGATATTGATGCGTGCCTACACGCACCATCCGGTGAGTTCGACGAGAACGGTCTGCCGCTGAACAAAATGCAGCAGGCCGTCGGTGCGTTTGCTGGTGTCGATCACATCGCCGCCGTGGCCATGCGGTTGCTTTATCTGAACGACACGCTGTCGCCCTATATCGCGATCGGTCCCTATTCGGACCGCTCCGAGGTGATGGAAAGGTCGTGGGAGGAGGCCTGGCATGCAGCGGTCACGGCCCAGGGCTGCCAGCTTGGCGAGAGCTCGGTTCTGGCCGCATCCTATTTGGACCGCTGGTACGATCTGGGAGACGACGGATCCATGGTGTTGACGCGGCCGTGGACGAACGTGCCGTTTCTTTTGTTCGGCGGTACGTCCATGGCGAGCGGCAGGCGTTTGGTAACCAGTCCCTTCGTCTTTCCCCTGCAGCCCAACATCGCCGAAGCCGACCGGTCCGACGAGGGCGCAGGTGACGCCGATTCAATGGCGCTGGACCTGCTGACCCTGTCGGCCAACGATCACCACATGAGCACGGCAATCAACAGTTCGGCACGCTTTCCGTGGATCGAACCCGCCGGACGCGTGGCGATCGCAGAACGTCTGGATGAGCGCTACACCTATGACCTGATTGTCGACGGCGGTTACGCCGAGCCGTCAGGCGCGGCGACCTTGAACGATCTGGCGGCCGACATCATCGATGCGTGCCGGATATCGCCCTGTCCGCCACTGCGCCTGATCGTGATTCAGGTCAACAGCCATCCGGCGACGGCGCCGGCAAGCTATGCCCCAACGGTCCCGCCGCGTGTCGATCCACCGCACCTGTGGCACGAGCTTCTGACGCCGTTCTATGCCGGGTTCACCGCCGATATCTCGCGCGGCGAAGAGGCCGTGCAGCAACTGCGTGACACCACCGAGACCTTGCCGTTGCTGCCGGACGCGCCGTTCGTCGAGAGCATGTTTGTCGAACTTCCCCTCACCACACACAGTGGACCTAACGCCTGGGTACTGAGCGGCGAGACAATCGACATGATGATGCGCGACGCAAACCTGAGCATGCATTGCGCGCAAACGCCCGATGACGCTGTCTGCCGGTCGGAAATGGCCGCGATTACCGAAGCGTCCACCTTGGTCGGCCCCGTGCCCGGTCACGTGCAGGACCTGCGCCGCAAGGTCCTGCACGAATCCATCCGATGCATCGGTGTCTTCCTGGCCCGAGACCAATCGTCGGACTGCCAGATCACGCAGAGCCCAAACTAACGTTCTATAGGTCGGCGGATCTCTGGCGCGTCCGCCGGTTCGCTCGATCGTTCATTCGCATTTGATCCGTGCAGCCTGGCGATGCCTTGGCCAAGGCCGCGCGATATCTTATGGTCCCGGCACGTCGCTGGCGCGGAGATATCGCGCCGATCTGCCGCAAGCCGAGCCCAGCGTGTCGCCATGCCATTGACGAGTCCGATCGTTCCCTATGATGAAGCATGGCCTGTTCTCTATGACGTCGAACGGCTGAGGTTGGGCGCCATCTTCAAGAAGGCGTCACACACATGCCACCATATCGGCAGCACGGCGGTTCCCGGACTGTCCGCCAAACCGGAGATCGATGTTCTCGTTGTCGTCGACCCGGACGTCGACATGACGGCGATAGGCGGTGGCATGACGTCTCTAGGGTACCGCCGTGGCGGTGAAATCTTCCCTGGCCATCACTTCTTCAAGCGCGACGAAAACGGCCGGCGCACCCACAAGGTTCACGTCTGCGGTCTCGCGCATTTCAGCATCGCCGAGTTTCTGGTGTTCCGGGATCAGCTGCGCGCCCATGGCGAGGCCCGAGACGCCTACCAGGCCCTGAAGCTCAAGCTGGAAGCAAGCAACACGAGCGGCATTCGCGAGTATCTAGACGGCAAAGCGCCGTTCATCCACGAGGTTCTAGACCGTGCTTGGGGCCACGACGCCAATGCGTGATAGGGCGCAATAGCGGGGACACGCCATGAACAACGGATGGGATGAGTCGGCTGACGCGTGGATCGCCAAGATGGGTGAGCACGGTGATTGGGGGCGCGAGACGATTCTTGATCCCGCCATGCTGGCGCGGCTCGCGAGGCGCCGCTTCGAACGTGCCCTCGATGTGGGGTGCGGCGAAGGCCGTTTCTGCCGCGTGCTCCAACGCATGAACATCGCCACCGTCGGCATCGACCTTACAGCCCAACTGGTGGAGCGCGCCAAGCTTCTCGATCCCGATGGCGGCTATCAGGTTGCCAATGCCGAACAGCTGCCCTTTGCCGATGCCAGCTTCGACTTGGTCGTCAATTACCTAGCTCTCCTCGATATCGATGGGTACCGGACGGCGATCCAAGAAATGGCGCGTGTCCTCAAACCATCAGGGACGGTCCTGATCGCGAACCTGACCAGCTTCAACACGGCCGGCGCATCGATCGGTTGGATCAAGGACGAACAGGGGCGTCGCTTGCATTACCCGATCGACCGGTATCTCAACGAGTTCTCCTATTGGGACGCATGGGCCGGCATTCGCGTTAAGCAGTGGCATCGCCCATTACGTGCGTACTTCTCAGCGCTCTCGGAAAGCGGCCTGCAAATGACGTTCTTTGATGAGCCGGAGCCCCAATCCGGTGAACCCGAACGCGTGGCCCGTTACCGCCGCGCGCCGTGGTTCCTGGTCATGGAGTGGCGGAAACCGGACGCACCCGGCTAGATCGCGCTAGAGCCGGTCGGGGATATAGGCGATGGCGTCCATGTACTTCGCCGCGCGGCCGGCGACCTCGACCCGCTCACCCTTCAGCGTGCAGAAGAGTTCGCCGACGCGATCGGAAATCTGAAAGCCGTGCACGCTTGCGGCATTCAAACGCTGCGCCCAATAGGGTGTCAGCATGCAGTGGGCCGAGCCCGTGACCGGGTCTTCGGGAATGCCGTGGACCGGCGCGAAATAGCGCGAGACGAAGTCGCCCTCGCCCTCCCTGGGCGCGGTGCATATGAGGCCACAATCGGCGGGCTCCAGCGCCGCCTTCAAAGCGGCCATGTCGGGGCTTAGCGCGGCGACATCGGCTTCGGTCTCGAATACGAAGAGATAGTTCTGGCCGGCAAACGCTTCGGTGGGTTCGGCGCCGATCGCCGCGACGATATCGCCCGGTGCCTCGCGCGGGCGAAGCTCATGGGTCGGCAGATCGAGAATGAAGAGATCGCGGTCGCGGGTGACATGCAGCCGGCCACTCCTGGTATCGAACGACACCATGTCGAGGTCGGGGTTCAAATCGTTCATGATGATGAAGGCCGACGCCAGGGTCGCGTGGCCGCAGAGCGGTACCTCGACCGTCGGCGTGAACCATCTGAGCTCGAAGAAGCCTTCGTCGTCACCCGGGCGAAAGAAAGCGGTCTCAGCCAAGTTGTTCTCGGCCGCGACCGCTTGCATCAAATCATCAGTCAGCCACTCCTCCAGCGGGACGACACCGGCGGGGTTGCCGTGAAAGACAGAACTGGTGAAGGCATCGACCTGGTACAACGGAAGGCGCAACGTCTGATCCTTTCAGTAGTCTGCCGCTCGCGCGGCCACGGCACCGGCCCACCCCCCCGCCCCGCCCCCCCTGGCAGCATCCATTGGGTGGGCGGGCCGGGGCGGGGGCCGGCGCGGTCGCCAAAAACCCGATCGCCTTCGTCGTGCCCTGTCACCGCGTCATCCGCAAGACCGGACCGTTCCACAGCTACGCCTGGGGTGTGCCGCGCAAGCAGGCGCTAATTGGCTGGGAACAGGCGCGCTACGG